>NZ_VIDT01000535.1 GCF_006519715.1 Ideonella azotifigens | reverse complement strand
CCGTTTGGCCTGCCGCGCGAACTGGTGCTGCAACTGGGCTGGCCGGCGGAATGGGCCGCGCTGATGGACCACTACGCCGGCCTGACACGCGAGCAGATCCGAGCTCACTTCTCGGCCTTCTGCGACGCCCGCCCGGTCGGCGGCAAGTTCGCCCACCGCGCTTGCGACGGGCCGGCCGGCTCATCGCCCAGCATGAAGTGGGTCAACCCGCCTGTCGCCTTCATGCTGCATGCCGGCGTGCCGCTGCTGCGCGCGGCCGGCGCCTGGTTACCCGGGCTGATGCCGCAGCCACAGGCTGCGCAACGCATCGCGCTGGAGGCCTATCCCGGCCTGCTGGCGCGTGAACTGCTGGGCAACCGCTCGTACAAGGCTGACGACAAGGCTCGCCAGACGCCGGAGCGCCTGATCGCCCGCAAGGACCTGGTGGATGCCTTGGAGCAGGGCCGCACTCGGCTGGCACTGCGGATGCGGCTCAGCCACGCCCAGCGCGACGCACTGGTGGCTGACGCCAGCGGCGACAGGCTGGACGCGGTGCTGTGCCTGCTGCAGGCCGCATGGGCGCAGCAGCAAGCGGGGCTGGGCCTGCCAGCGGGCGTGGACCCGCTGGAAGGCTGGATCACCAGCGCCGTGCTGGCGGGTTGAGGGCCGCCGGCGAAGGCGCTGCGTCGGTCAGAGCGTCGACATCGAGACGGTGGTGTTCACGCCGTTTTGCGTGTACACCGCCGAGACCTTGGCCGCGGAGCCAATGGTGCCGGACGTGTTGATCTCGAAGCAGTCCTTCTCGGTCGAGCTGAAGCTGTTGCCGGCTGCCGTCGAGGTGTAGGTGTTGGTGACGCAGAAGTACGGCGTGCTGTCTGCCTTCTCGACCGACCAGGTGGCGGCACCGGTGCCGATCTGCGGCGAGCCCGCCGAGCAGCTGCTGTATTCGGTCCACGAGGCCAGCGGGCCGCTGTTGCCCATGGCCGCCGAGGTCGGCGGCAGGCCGACGTTGCTGGGCAGCGCGCAGCTGCCGTCCGAACTCACGGTGCCGACAAACGCGTTGCTGGCGTTCAGGTAGTGGGTGACGTAGTCGCTGGACGAGCCGCCATTGGCGGTCGCGGTGGTCGTCAGCCGGCGGATCTTCGCGGCCTCACCGGTGCCGGGGAAGGTCCCGTCGGCCAGCAGGCTCAGGTCCAGCGTGGACGACACCGAGGTGTTCTGCCCGGAGCCGCTGACCGTGCCCGACAGCGACCAGCTGTGGGCGCTGGCATACAGGTTGGCCCAGGCCGCATTGGTGGCGTAGACCGTGCTGGAGCCGGATTCGTCGGCATTGCCACCGCCGCAGCCGCCCAGGATGGCGGCGGCAAGCGCCACCACCGAAATACCGCAGAAACGTTTCATGGGCCCTCCCTGGCCAAAACGAAATTCGAAGGAGGGCGATGCTAGCCGAAGCGCATGAACATCCGTGGGCGTCAGGGCAAGCTGGGTGGCGTGCCGTGGCATCTCCAAGCGGCCGGCGCCGGGCCGTCCCAAGGCGGCCGCGCAACCCGCCCGGCGGGTGGTCTCGTGTACCCGCGGGACCGGGTGCCTCATTTCCGCATCAGGGTGCTCTTGCCGAACAGGCTTTCGATCAGGTCGACGGCGATCTCTGCGGTCTTGTTGCGCACGTCCAGCGCCGGGTTCAGCTCCATCACGTCCAGGCTGCCCATGCGGCCGGTGTCGGCGATCATTTCCATGCAGAGCTGGGCTTCGCGGTAGGTCGGGCCGCCGGGGATGGTGGTGCCGACGCCGGGGGCGAGGTCCGGGTCCAGGAAGTCCACGTCGAAGCTGACGTGCAGGTGGGTGTTGGCATCCATCGTCGCCAGCGCCAGCTCCATCGTGTGGCGCATGCCCATTTCGTCGATGTAGCGCATGTCGTAGACCTCCAGGCCCACCTCGTGCACGAACTTCTTCTCGCCCGCGTCCACGCTGCGGATGCCGATCTGGCGCAGCCACTTCGGGCTGATCGCCGGCACCTGGCCGCCGATGGAGGTCAGCTCGGTCGGGCCATAGCCGCACAGGCAGGCCACCGGCATGCCGTGGATGTTGCCGCTGGGGGTCAGGTCGCTGGTGTTGAAGTCGGCATGGGCGTCCAGCCACAGCACGCGCAGCTTCTTGCCGGCGTCGCGGCAATGGCGGGCCACCGCGCTGATGGAGCCGAGTCCCAGGCAATGGTCACCGCCCAGCAGGATGGGCATGCGGCCGCCGCTCAACTCGGTGTAGACGGCATCGTGCACCAGCTGGTTCCAGGTCACCACCTCGGCCAGGTGACGGTAGCCCTGGTCCGGTGGCAGCCAGGGGTTGGGCGGGCCGTTGAGGTTGCCGCGGTCCTGCACTTCAATGCCGTGGCCTTGCAGGATCGGGCCGATGTTGGCCACGCGCAAGGCCTCCGGGCCCATGCTGGCGCCGCGAGCGCCGGCGCCGATGTCGGTCGGCGCGCCGATGAGGGTGACTTTGTTCAGCATGCCCGCGATTGTGCGACGACACGGGCCGAGAACAATGCGTCATTGACCCGCCCGCGCCGAAGGATGCTCGGCAGGGCGGGGAGGCGTCCAGGTTGCCGCCGGGCCGCCCCAAGGCAACTTGACTCCGGTTCTAGATGTCCTCTTCGAACTCGCGTGCCTGTGCGTCGCCGGCGTGCAGGCCGTAATCCTGCGCCAGGATCTGCCAGGCCTCCTCGGCGGTCTCGACGAAGCGGAACAGGTCCACGTCGCCGGCGCTGATCATGCCGGTCTCGACCAGCCAGTCGAAGTTGATCAGCCGGGTCCAGAACTCGCGGCCGAACAGCAGGATGGGCCGGCGCCGGCACTTGCCGGTCTGCATCAAGGTCATGGCCTCGAACAGCTCGTCCAGCGTGCCGAAGCCGCCGGGGAAGCACACCAATGCGACCGAGCGCATCAGGAAGTGCATCTTGCGCAGTGCGAAGTAGTGGAACTGGAAGCACAGTTCCGGCGTGATGTACGGATTCGGTGCCTGCTCGTGCGGCAGCACGATGTTCAGCCCGATGCTCCTGCCGCCGCATTCGAACGCACCGCGGTTGCCGGCTTCCATGATGCCGGGCCCGCCGCCGGTAACGACATAGATCGGCGTGGCCAGCGTCTGCGAGCGGGAGGTGACCAGGTGGGCGAAGCGGCGCGCTTCCTCGTAGAAGCGGCTCATGCGCAGCTGCATCTCGGCGCGCGCAATCTGCGCGGCGTCGCCGCTCGCCTGGGCGTTGGACAGGTGTTCGCTGGCCAGTGCTTCGGCGGGAATGCGGGCGCTGCCGAAGATCACGATCGTGCTTTCGATGCCTTGCTCCTGCTGCACCAGCTCGGGCTTCAGCAGCTCCAGTTGCATGCGCACCGGGCGCAGCTCCGGGCGCAGCAGGAAGTCGGTGTCGGTGAAAGCCAGCCGGTAGCTGCTTTCGGGGCCGTCATAGCGCGGCGCGGCCGGCAGGAGCTGGGTGGCCTCCTGGGAGGCTTCCTGCTCCGCACTGGGAAAGTTGCGGGCCGTGAGCTTGGGTTTGGCGGTATCGGCTTGGGTGGTGGCGTCCATCGAGACAAGGCTAGATCGGAAGACGTGACCGGAACCCCGGAAAAAGCGGGGTTTCGATCGCCTGGGGAAGGGAGCTTAACCCGGCGCGGTGCCCGGGCTGCAGACCAGGCAACCGGCCTGGCGCGCGAGCCGGATCTCGCTCCAGGCCATGCGCCGCGCGTCCAGCATCTGCAGCCGGCCGGCGAGGCTGGTGCCAATGCCGGCCAGCAGCTTCAAGGCTTCCGCGGCCTGCACGCTGCCGATGATGCCGACCAGCGGCGCAAACACGCCCATGGTGGCGCAGCGGGCTTCGTCGGGCGCGCTCTCGGGCGGGAACAGGCAGGCGTAGCAGGGCGAGGCGGGCAGGCGCGGGTCGTAGACC
>NZ_VIDT01000534.1 GCF_006519715.1 Ideonella azotifigens | reverse complement strand
GGCGTCCGGCTCGTCTTCGGGAGGGTGATGCGGATCCGGCGTCATGAAGGGTCCATCCGGTGGGCGGCCAGGACTTCGCGCAGTTTGCCGCGGGCGCGGGACAGGCGAGACATCACGGTGCCGACCGGCACGTCGACGATGCGGGCGATGTCGGCATAGGCCAGCTCTTCCAGCTCGCGCAGCACGATCACTTCGCGCAGCGGTGGCGAGAGTGCTCGGATGGCCGCGTCCACCTCGTGCTGCAGGCGGCTACGCTGCAACTGCTGCTGCGGCTCGCCGCTCGCCGGAGCGCGCAGTTCGGCGGCGAAGACGGCTTCGTCGAACTCCAGCAGCATCGGGCCGTTCTGCTGGCGCGCCAGCTGCGTGCGGCAGGTGTTGCGCACGATGCCCAGCAGCCAAGGTCGCGCTTCGTCACCTTTGAGCGAGTCGAGGTAGCGGAACGCGCGCATCGCGGCTTCCTGCAGCGCGTCGTCCGCCGCCTGGGCGTCGCGCAGTAGCCAGCGCGCCAGGTTGTAGCCGGCGTCCAGGTGCGGCATCACCTGTTGCTCGAAGACCTGGCGGCGGTTCATGTGGACATGCTACGCACTGACGATGAAACGGCCATTCATTTCCTCGTGGCCATCGCCGCAGAAGTTGTCGCAGAGGAAATCGATCTTGCCGGGCGCGGTGGGGCGGATCTCCAGCTTGACGATCTGGCCCGGCACCAGGTCGGCCCGCAGATTCAGCGCCGGCACGTTGAAGCCATGCGTGAAGTCCAGCGCCTGCAGCTCCAGCAGCACCGCCTCGCCGGCCTTCAGCGGGATTTCGGCAGGCTCGTACTGGAAGCGCCTGGCGACGATGCGGATTGCGCGAGGCCCAGACTGGGCACCTGCCACGCCGGCAAGCAAGACGGCACCCCCAAGCAACACAAATCTCCTGTCCACGCCGCTCATGCCTTCGCCACCGGCAGATCGGCGATGTCGTACTGCAGGCCCTTCTGCTCGGCCTCGACCTGGCGCCAGCCCAGGCCCTGGTAAGGCGCAGCCGGGTTCCAGGGCAGCGGCGTGCGCTTGTCCTGCGAGCCGGGCACCGGCAACGGGAAGATCAGCGACTGGGCCGAGTGGTGGGCGATGTGGCCGGTCATGCGGTGCAGCGCCTGGTGGATGTGGCCGTAGAACACGGTGACGTGCTGGAACGGCATCAGCAGTGCAATCGCCTGCGCGCCGTCGCGCGTCGCCCAGTCCCACTGCGGCGCCAGGTCGAACAGCGGGCGGTGGGTCAGCACGACCAGCGGGGCCTGCGGGTCGCGGCCGGCCAGGTCGGCCTTGAGCCAGGCAAGCTGTTCTTCGCCGATCTTCGCGCCGGGGTCGGAGACATTGTCCAGCGCGATGAAGTGCACGCCCTGGTGGTCGAAGCTGTAGTGCGTGGGGCCGAACATTTCCTGGAACGCGGCGCCACGGTCCAGCGAAGCGTCGTGTTCGCCGGGCATGAAGTGCACCACCGGCACCTTCAGCCCGGCGACGATGGCCTTGAACTCGGTCATGCGGCGGCGGCGCTCGGCAGGGTCGTCGGTGGTGTGCGTCAGGTCGCCGGTGAAGACGATGAAGGCCGGCGGCTCGGCCAAGGCGTTGACTGCCGCCACGGCCTTGGTTAGCGTGCCGCGCGCATCCGGGTTGGCGGGGCCTTCGTAGCCCCAGTGACTGTCGGAGAGCTGGACGAAATAGAAGTCGCTGCCAGTCGCGGCGCCGGCGGTCTGCATGCCTGCACAGCCGGCCAGGCCGGAGGCGAAGACCGCGCCGCCGCCTGCGGCGGCCAGGTGGAGGAAGTCACGTCGTTGCATTCGAAGGCTCCTGAGCAAGGGAGTTGGGGGTCCTGCCATGCCTTACCGGCGCGCCGCCCGGTTTATTCCGTCGGCGGCACCACTCAATGCGCGGAGAGCGTCTTCAGGTAGGCGATCAGGTCGGCCCGGTCCTGTGCTTCCGGCACGCTGACGCCCATGCGCTGGCCGGGTGCGAAGCGCTCCGGGTCGCTCAGCCAGCGGTCCAGCGTGGCTTCGGTCCACACGCCCCCGGTGGCCTTCAGCGCACTCAGCGCAGGTGAATAGGCAAAGCCGGGCGCCGAGCCCGGCGCCCGGCCGAACACGCCCTGGTGCGCCGGGCCCACGCCGTTGTAGGCAACGGAATGGCAGGCGGTGCAGCGTGCCTGGTAGAGCTGGCGGCCGTGCTCGGCGTCGCCCACGGCGGAGGCAACGGCCGGCAACAAGGCCAGCAACAGCGGAAAGACAGTGAAGCGACGGCTTGGGGACATGGCGGTTCCGGTGGCTGCGGCAGACGGTGTGTCCGCCTCCCCATGCCTTACCGCCGCGCCCTCCGGTTCATTCCCGCCCAAGCTGCACGCCGCCGGTGCGGCGCACCGTGCCAGCCCCGGCACGACCCTCGCCAGTGCACTGGCGGCGTGCGCGTTTCAGGGCCCAAACAGGCCACTCAAAGGCCACGCCCCGGGAACACGCGGCAGCGGTCGGGTTCGCCAGGGCTGGCCTGCAGATTGCTTGTATACCAGCTAGAACTTCAATCCGAACACCAAGGCAGTGCGGGGAAGGCGCTGTGGTGTGTCGGTCGGCTTGTCTACCCACCTTCTGGAGCTTTTGATGACGCAGCAGCACGCGCACTGGAACCGCAGGCAATGGATCAAGCACACCGGCGTGGGGCTGGGCGCCCTGAGCCTCGGCGACCTGGCCCTGGCGGCCGATGCACCGCTCACCGTGGGCTTCATCTACGTGGGCGCCAAGGACGACTACGGCTACAACCAGGCGCACGCCGAGGCGGTGGCCCAGGTCAAGAAGTGGCCCGGCATCAAGGTGGTGGAAGAAGAGAACGTGCCCGAGACCACCGCGGTGCAGAAGACCATGCAGGGCATGATTTCGCAGGACGGCGCAAAGCTGATCTTCCCCACCTCCTTCGGCTACTTCGACCCGCACATGCTGGCCATGGCCGCCAAGTTCCCGGACGTGCGCTTCGCCCATTGCGGCGGCATGTGGACAGCAGGCAAGCACCCGACCAACACCGGCAGCTTCTTCGGCTACATCGACGAAGCCCAGTACCTCAACGGCGTGATCGCCGGCCACATGACCAAGAGCAAGAAGCTCGGCTTCGTGGCGGCCAAGCCCATCCCGCAGGTGCTGCGCAACATCAACGCCTTCACGCTGGGCGCGCAAAGCGTGCACCCGGATATCACCACCACGGTGATCTTCACTGGCGACTGGTCCATGCCGGTCAAGGAAGCCGAAGCCACCAACAGCCTGGCCGACCAGGGCATCGACGTGTTCACGATGCACGTGGACGGGCCCAAGGTGATCGTCGAGACCGCCGCCAAGCGCGGCAAGTTCGTCTGCGGTTACCACGCCTCGCAGGCCAAGCTGGCCCCGGCCGCGTACCTGACCGGCGCCGAGTGGAACTGGACCACGGCCTACAAGCAGATCATCGACGCCGCCAAGACCGGCAAGCCGCACCCGAACTTCGTGCGCGGCGGCCTCAAGGATGGTTTCGTGAAGTCCTCGCCCTATGGCGCGATGGTGCCGGAGCCCGCGAAGAAGCAGGCTGAGACCGTGCGCGCTTCGATGATGGCCGGCACGTTCGACATCTTCAAGGGCGAGCTGAAGGACAACACCGGCAAGGTCGTGATCCCCAAGGGCAAGGTCTTCAAGCAGACCGATGCCGAGCTGGAAGGCATGAACTACCTCGTCGCCGGCGTCGTCGGAAAAGTCTGAGCTTCATCCATGGCGCCGCAGGCCTTGCGGCGCCGCGCAGTCCAGGGAGATTCCCATGTCCGCTGCACCCCGGCCCTGGCATGCCAGCGCTGAAAACATCGCCCTGCCGGTGCTGGCGCTGGCCGGCGCGCTGCTGCTGTTCGGCCTGTTCGTCTGGCTGGGCGGCCAC
>NZ_VIDT01000533.1 GCF_006519715.1 Ideonella azotifigens | reverse complement strand
TGCGCATGACGCGCCGAGGCGCCACGTGGTGCGCTTGTGCCTGCCGCTGGCGCGCGGGCCTCATGAACTCATCTGAATCGGTCGCTTCTGCGGGGGCGGGTGCTGCGGTACGGTGAAGCGTTTTTCACCAGGAAGTTCTGCCACCGATGTCTGCTCGCCCATACCCGCTGCCGCAACCTTCCGAAGCGTCTTCCCCGCAAGCCTTTGGCCGGCGACGGGTGCTGCAAGCCGCAGCCCTTGGCGCACTGGCCGCCAGCGCCTGGCCCGTGCTGGCCGACGACACGAAGCTGCTGCGCGTCGGCTTCCAGAAGGGCGGTGGCCTGCTCGGCCTGCTGAAGGCCCAGGGCCGACTGGAAAAGCGCTTCGGTCCGTTGGGCTGGACCATCAGCTGGCACGAGTTCCCAGCCGGGCCGCAGTTGCTGGAGGCGCTGAACGCTGGCAGCGTGGACGTGGGCTACACCGGCGCGCCGCCGCCGATCTTCGCGCAGGCAGCCGAAAAGGACCTGGTCTACATCGGTGCTGAGCCAGGCGGGCCCAGCACCGAATCCATCGTCGTGCTGCCCGCCTCGACGCTGCGCGGCGTGGCCGAGCTCAAGGGCAAGCGCGTGGCGGTGCAGAAGGGCTCCAGTTCCCACTACCTGCTGCTGGCCGCACTGCGCAAGGCCGGCTTGGAATTCACCGAGATCCAGCCGGTCTACCTGGCGCCGGCCGACGCACGGGCTGCGTTCGAGTCCGGCCGGGTCGATGCCTGGGCGATCTGGGACCCGTACCTGGCGGCCGTGCAGGCCACGCTGAAGGTGCGCGTGCTGGCCGACTATGGCCAGCTGCTGCGGCCCAACGCCTTTTATGAAGCCTCGCGCCGCTTCGTCAGCCAGTATCCGAACGAGACCGGGCTGCTGCTGGACGAACTGGCGGCGCTGGGCGCCTGGGCCACTGCCAACCCGGCGCTGGTGGCCGAGCAGCTGGCTCCGCTGGTGGGCCTGCCGGTGGAGGTGGTGCTGGTCTGGCAGCAGCGTAGCCGCTACGGCGTGCAGCCCATGGACCCGGCCACCGTCGCCACCCAGCAGAAGGTGGCCGACCTGTTCTTCGAGCACAAGCTGATCCCGAAGAAGATCGACGTGGCCGCGGCTGTTTGGCGCTGGCCGAAGGCCTAGGAGGCTGAGCGGCTGAGTCCTTTCGCTGCCACGGCCCTTTCCCACACCGGGTTTCGGGTCGGCCCTGAATCTGCTGCAATCGCGCGGTCGGTGGCAGATGCCGCCGGGGGTCGAAGCGGAAGGTGGGTGCGATGAAGCGTGGTCTGGCGAAAGTCTGGATGGGCATGTGCCTGGCACTGGCCGCGGCTGGCGAGCCTGCGTGGGCCGAAACCGCGCAGCCAATGGCGGTGCCGCCAGTGGCCGCGTTGCCGGTCCAGATCGCACCCACTGGTGACTACGAAACCCGCGACCTGGACTGGTTCGACGCCACGCGCGACCGCGCAGTGCCGGCGCGGCTGTACCTGCCCAAGGCCGAGGCTGGCGCAGCGCCGGTGCCGCTGCTGGTCTTCTCGCACGGCCTGGGCGGCACGCGTCAGGGCTACAGCTACCTGGGCCGTTACCTGGCTGCGCATGGCGTGGCCAGCCTGCATGTGCAGCATGTGGGCAGCGACGGCAGCATCTGGACCGGCAACCTGATGCTGCTGGCCTTCCGCATGCAGAGCGCGGCGATGGAGCGGGAAGCCATGGCGCGGGTGCAGGACCTGCATTTCGCGCTGGACCAAGCCTTGGCCGCGCCGGAATGGGCCGGCCGGCTGGATGCGAACAAGGTGGTCGTCGCCGGCCATTCGTATGGTGCCAACACCGCCATGCTGGCGGCCGGCGCGCAGATCTGGCGCGATGGCAAACAACTGCCGTTGCGGGACGCACGGTTCAAGGCCGCGCTGCTGCTGTCTTCACCGCCGTTTTATGGCGAGGGCAGCCCCGTGGGCATCGTCGGCAAGATGGATGTGCCGGCGCTGCACATCACCACCGCAGAAGACGAAATCAAGGTGCCTGGCTATCACAGTCCGCCCAGCGACCGCATTGCGGTGTTTGAAGCCATGGGCAGCGAGCACAAGGCGCTGGCGGTGTTCGAGCAGGGCTCGCACGGCATCTTCACGGACCGCATCGTCGCGGGCGGCGAAGCGTTGAACCAGCAGGTCAAACAGGCCACGCAGGAACTGGCGCTGGATTTTGTGCAGCAGGTCTTCGGGCTGCAGCCAGTGGCGCTGGCCAGCTGGCACGAGCGCTACAAGTCCTTGCTGGCGCGTTTCGAATTGCGCTGATGCGCTCAGGCTTCGGCGGAGGGTTCCGGCGCCGCTTCTTCGAGCTGGCTGGCAAACCACGGCAGGGCCGATTCGTAACCCAGGTCGAGTTCACTGTTGTCCGGCGCCATGAAGGGCGCGCTGCGGGCGGACAGCCAACGGCTGATCATGCTGGTGGGGGCAGAAATTCTCATTTGGCGTTCCGAGCGGTCCATGAGGCGTCTCCGGAGGTATGTTCGAGTTGATGGTGTCACTTTAAGAAAAACCTCGCTGGCCGCGCATCAGATCATCCCCATGCCGCGTGTAGGAATTCGCCCACACGCCACGCTTTGCAGCATTTTGGTAACAGTTTTCCCCTGGGGAGAATACCGATCTGACCATCTTTGGCCGGGCTCCGGCATCGCTCTTTTGGGGGATGTGAAGATTCTTCGCAACACCTGCCCAGTACTCGGGTAACTGCCCGCAGTGCAAACCCTCGCTGAAGGTTTTGCTGTCATCACTTGGTCACGAAAGCCGGTTGCGGCACATTTTGATTCATACTCGGCGGCGGAATATCTTTGATACTTTTGTGCTTGACGGGGTTTCGCCAAAGCTGCCGGGCATTTCCCGGGATATTCAGGCTGGCCGGATCCCGCATCGGTTGATCCGAACTCGGCAGCGCCGCCGGCGCCGCGGCGCTGCACCGGCGTCTGCTAGCGTGTAGGCCCCGCGCGCTGTCGCGGGGCCTCTCATCATTGCCTTGAGTTCTCACGCCCGCATGCGTTTTCTTCACGCCGCCGACCTTCACATTGACAGCCCCTTGCGCGGCCTGGGCCGTTTTGACGGCGCGCCGCTGGACCGCCTGCGCGGCGCTACGCGGCGCGCGCTGGTGCGGCTGGTGGACCTGGCGCTGGACGAGCAGGTCGCCTTCGTGCTGATCGCCGGTGACCTGTACGACCGCGACTGGCAGGACTTCCACACAGGCTTGTTCGTGCGCGAGCAGATGGTGCGGCTGCAGCGCGCCGGCATCCGCGTCTTCATCGTGCTTGGCAACCACGACGCGCGTGGCGTGATCAGCCGCGAAGTGCCGTGGCCGGACAACGTCAAGGTCTTCTCCAGCCGCAGCGCCGAGACGCTGCGCATCGACAGCGACGATCTGCAGGTGGCCCTGCACGGCCACAGTTTCCCCAACCGCGAGGTGCCGGAAGACCTGGTGCCGGGCTACCCGGCCGCCGTGCCGGGCTTCTTCAACATCGGCCTGCTGCACACCAGCCTGGTCGGTGCCGAGGGGCACGACACCTACGCCCCGACCACGTTGGCCACGCTGAAGACCAAGGGCTACGACTACTGGGCGTTGGGCCATGTGCACGCGCGCCAGGTCGTCAACGAGGACCATCCGCGCGTGGTCTTTCCCGGCAACCTGCAGGGCCGGCATGCCCGCGAGACGGGACCCAAAGGCTGCGAGCTGGTCGAAGTGCAGGGCGGCCAGCTCAGCGCGCGCTTCGTGCCGCTGGATGTTGTGCGCTGGCACCGCGTGATGGTGGACCTGTCGGGTGCGAGCACCGTGGACGAAGTGCCCGGCCGGGTGGTGCGCGCGCTGCAAGCCGCGGTTGCGGCCGATGCCGATCTGGCCAGCGACGCCTTGCATGCGCTGCGTGTCAGCCTGCAGGGCGAAA
>NZ_VIDT01000532.1 GCF_006519715.1 Ideonella azotifigens | reverse complement strand
TGCGGCGCCAGCGCCGCTGCTTGCGCTGGCGTTGCTGCGCTGGGCTTGCGCGCCGGGGGTTGGACTGGCGGATGATGAGCCGCCAGCCTCTTCGCTGAGTCGCTGCACCAGCACGGCCATGTCCACCGCCAGCGCATGCTGCAGCGGGATGACTTCGACGTCGGTGGCGCTGGGCTGGTCCAGCGCGCTGATGATCTGGCCCAGGCGCTGCAGGTTGCTGGCGTAGTCGGTGATGACCAGCGCGTTGTTGCCGGCGCTGACGTTGATGGTGTTGTTCGCGGTGATCAGCGGGCGCAGCACCGGCAGCAGGTTGGCGGCGCTTTCGTAGCTGGGGCGGAAGATCTGCGTCTGCACCGTGTCGCCTGCGCGCGAAGCCCCTTCTACGGAGACGGTGCCGCTCTGCAGCTTGGCATCGGCCTCGGGCAGGATCTTCAACAGGCCGTTGGACTCGATGATGGCCAGGCTCAGGCCACGCAGGCCGGCGACGAAAATGGACAAGGCCTGGGCCTGGCTGACCGGCTGCTCGGTGTAGAGCGTGAGCTTGCCCTTGACGCGCGGGTCGACCAGGATGGGCCGGTTCAGCAGGTCGGCCATCACGCGGGCGGCGGCCTCCACTTCGATGTCGGGGAAGTTCAGCGTGGCCCCGCCCGCGTGCGCGGCCACTTTGGACGAGGCACGGTTGGTGGACGCAGCATGCGAGGCGGCGGCGCCAGCGAGGAGGCAAGCGGCCAGCAGGCACGGCCAGGCGCGCAAGCACGCGGGCCGCGTCATTCCAGAAAGGTTCACAGCAAGGACTTCAGCAGAGCAGGACGGGACAGCGCCGAACAGCGCAGGCCGCGATGCTGGAAGCCTTGTGTCAAGCGCGCTTGTGGCGCCGGTAAGTGCGCAGCAACATGGCTGCGCCGTCTTGCTCAGTGCTGGCTGTTCAGCGCTGGCTCAGGGCGTTGCCGACCAGCTTGGACGTGATGTCGACGATCTGGATCATGCGGTCGTAGGCCATGCGGGTGGGGCCGATCACGCCCAGCGTGCCGACGACGTGGCCGTCGACCTCGTACGGCGCCGAGACCACCGACAGCTCTTCGTACGGCACCACCCGGCTCTCGCCGCCGATGTAGATGCGCACGCCTTCGGCGCGGCTGGAGGTGTCCAGCAAGCGCATCAGCTGGGTCTTCTGCTCGAACAGATCGAACAGCTTGCGCAGCGAGCCCATGTCGTGGCCGAAGTCCTGCACGCCCAGCAGGTTGCGCTCGCCGCTGACGATGACCTGGTCCTCGTTTTCGGCCAGCGCCTCGGAGCCTGCCTTCACCGCCGCATGCATCAGCACGCCAATCTCGCCGCGCAGCACTTCGACCTCGCCTTGCAGCCGCTCGCGGACTTCCTCCAGGCTGAGGTTTGCGTAGTGGGCGTTGAGGAAGTTGGTGGCCTCTATCAGTTCGCCCTGGCTGTAGTCGTGCGCGGTGAACAGCACGCGGTTCTGCACGTCGCCATCCGGTGCGACCAGGATCACCAGCACCCGCTTGTCGCCCAGGCGCATGAACTCGACGTGGCGGAACACGCTGGCCTTGCGCGGCGCGGTGACCACGCCGACAAAGCTCGACAGGTTGGACAGCAGCTGCGCGGCCTGGGCGATCACGCGCTGCGGCTGGTCCGGCTGCAGCTGGCCGCGGGCGGCGGCAAATTCGGAGGCGCTACCGGCCAGGTCCAGCGGGCGGGCAGTGAGCATGGTGTCGACAAACAGCCGGTAGCCGCGGGCGGTGGGAATGCGGCCGGCAGAGGTGTGCGGGCTGATGATCAGGCCGGCGTCTTCCAGGTCGGACATGACGTTGCGGATGGTCGCGGGCGACAGCTCCAGACCTGAGGCTTTGGAGAGCGTGCGCGAGCCCACGGGCTGCCCGTCGGCAATGTAGCGTTCAACCAGGGTTTTCAGCAGTGATCGGGCGCGATCGTCGAGCATGTTTTTCATTGTACGGACATGCACTTGTGCAGGGCGCCAACGAGGGCAGCCCAGGGGGTCTCACAGAAGGGCGTGTGGTGTAATTCTTCGCACCATGCCAACCCGTTTTCGCCACGCCGCGCTGATAGGCAAGTATCAGGCCCAGGGCATCCGACCGATGCTCGAAGCCATTGCCGACTTCCTGGGGCGCCAGGGCTTGGAAGTCTCGATCGACCACGAGACCGCGCACAACACCGACTGGACCGAACACACGGCCTTGAGCCCGGCAGAGATCGGCGCGCAGTGCGACATTGCGGTGGTGGTGGGCGGCGACGGCACCATGCTGGGCATTGCCCGCGAACTGGCAGCGCACAACCTGCCGCTGGTCGGCATCAACCAGGGCCGGCTGGGCTTCATCACCGACGTGCGCCTGAGCGACTGGGCCGAGGCACTGGGCCCCATCATCCAGGGCGACTACGAAGAAGAGCGGCGCGCGATGATCGAAGGCGCCGTGTGGCGCGACGGCGCGACCATCTTCGAAGGCCTGGCGCTGAACGACGTGGTGGTGAGCCGAGGTGCCACGTCCAGCATGGTCGAGCTGCGGGTGGACGTGGGCAGCGACTTCGTCGCCAACATGCGCGCCGACGGCCTGATCCTGGCATCGCCCACCGGTTCCACCGCCTATTCGCTGTCGGCCGGCGGGCCCATCCTGCACCCGTCCATCGGCGGCTGGGTACTGGTGCCGATTGCCTCGCACACCTTGTCGAACCGGCCCATCGTGCTGCCGGACTCTCAGGAAGTGACCATCACCATCGTGGCCGGGCGAGACGCGAGCGCCAGCTTCGACATGCAAAGCCTGGCCAGCCTGCTGCACGGCGACCAGGTGCGCATGCGCCGCTCGTCGCAGATGGTGCGCTTCTTGCACCCGCGTGGCTGGAGCTACTACGCCACGCTGCGCCGCAAGCTGCGCTGGTACGAAGGCACGGTCTGATCATGCTCAAGCACCTGACCCTGAAGGATTTCGTGATCGTCAGCGAGCTGGACCTCGCGTTCGATGGCGGTTTTTCCGTGCTGACCGGCGAGACCGGCGCCGGCAAGTCCATCCTGATCGACGCGCTGCAGCTCGCGCTGGGCGCCCGGGCCGAGAGCCAGATGGTGCGCGAAGGCGCTTCGCGCGCCGAAATCACCGCCGGCTTCGACTCACCCGCCTCGCTCGCCGCCTGGCTGGAAGAAGCCGGCTTCGAGCAGGACGACGACCTGCTGCTGCGCCGCGTGGTGGACGCCCAGGGCAAGAGCCGCGGCTTCATCAACGGCAGCCCGGCCACCGCCAGCCAGCTGCGCGAAGTGGCCGAACACCTGGTTGACATCCACGGCCAGCATGCCTGGCAGGGCCTGACCAAGCCCGCCTCGGTGCGCGCGCTGCTGGACCAGCAGGCCGGGGCAGACACCACGCCGGTGGCCCGCGCCTACGCCGCCTGGAAAGCCGCGGCCGACGCGCTGGCGCAAGCCCGCGAACACCAGGGCGAGCGCGAGGACGAACGCGAACGCCTGCAGTGGCAGCTCGGGGAGCTGGACAAGCTGTCGCCCGGAGAGACCGAATGGCCGGAGCTGAACCACGAGCACCAGCGGCTGGCGCACGGCCAGGCGTTGATTGAGGCTGCGCACCAGGCCGGCCAGTGGCTGGAAGAAGACGAGGCCAGCGCCGCGCGGCTGCTGGGCAAAGCCTTGAATTCACTGCAAGCCGTCAGCGACTACGACGAGCGGCTGGCACCGGTGATCGAAGGGCTGCACAGCGCCAGCGTGCAACTGGACGACGCCACGCACACCTTGCAGGCCTACCTGGGCCGCGCCGAGCTGGACCCTTCCCGCCTGGGCGAGCTGGACAGCAGGCTCTCGGCCTGGATGGGCCTGGCCCGGCGCTTTCGCCGCCAGCCCGAAGACCTGCCGGCGCTGCGCGAGGAATGGCGCGCGGCGCTGGCACAGCTCGAAGCCGCAGCCGACCTG
>NZ_VIDT01000531.1 GCF_006519715.1 Ideonella azotifigens | reverse complement strand
AGATCCGCGAGGCGCTGGTGCAGGCGCGTGACGAATGGCTGCGTCTGCTGCGCGGCCTGCGTGGCCCCGGCAGTGCCGAGGGCCGCAGCGCGTTGGCGCGATCGAGTGAAGCCTTGCTGGACATCTTCGATCGCCTGACCGCCAGTTATGAACGCAGCCTGCAGGTGATCATGGGCTGATCACGCGGCCAGCTTCTCGACATGCGCATGGCGCGTGTAGAGGAAGTCGATCACCGCCTTGCGGGCATGCACATAGGTCGGGTCTTCGGCCAGCGCCACACGGTCGCGCGGGCGGTCCAGCGTGACCGGCAGGATCTCGCCAATCGTGGCCGACGGCCCGTTGGTCATCATCACGATGCGGTCCGACAGCAGTACCGCCTCGTCCACGTCGTGGGTCACCATCACGACGGTGCTCTTGGTGCGGGCCACGATCTTCAGCAGCTCGTCCTGCAGCTTGGCGCGGGTCAGCGCATCCAGCGCGCCAAACGGCTCGTCCATCAGCAGCACCTTGGGTTCCATCGCCAGCGCGCGGGCAATGCCCACCCGCTGCTTCATGCCGCCGGAGATCTCGTGCGGGCGCTTGTGCGTGGCGTGGCCCATGCCTACCAGTTCCAGCGCCGCTTCGGTGCGTTCCTTCAGCTTGGCCTTGGGCTCGGCACCGCCGAAGACCCGCTCGACTGCCAGGTAGACATTCTCGAAACAGGTCAGCCACGGCAGCAGCGAATGGTTCTGGAACACGACGGCGCGCTCCGGGCCGGGCGCGTTGATCTCCTTGCCGTCGCAGATCAGCACGCCTTGCGTGGCTTTCAGCAGGCCGGCGATCAGGTTCAGCAGCGTGGACTTGCCGCAGCCCGAGTGGCCGATCAAGGTGACGAACTCACCCTTGTGGATCGCCAGGTCGATGTCGCGCAGCGCCTGGAACGGGCCCTTGCGCGTCTGGAACGTGACTTCGGCGGACTGGACTTCGATGAACGGTTTCATGATCGTGATCCTTTGGGTTCAGTCGTATGAAAAACGCTTGGCAAGCAGCATCAGGAACTGCTCCAGCAAGAGGCCGACGATGCCGATCACGAAGATCGCGATGATGATGTGCTGCACGTTCAGGTTGTTCCACTCGTCCCAGACCCAGAAGCCGATGCCCACGCCGCCGGTCAGCATCTCGGCCGCGACGATCACCAGCCAGGCCGTGCCCACCGACAGGCGCACGCCGGTCAGCATGTAGGGCAGCACCGAGGGGAACAGGATCCTGGTGATGACCTTCCATTCGGACAGGTTCAGCACCTTGGCCACATTGAGGTAGTCCTGCGGCACGCGCTGCACGCCGACTGCCGTGTTGACCACCATCGGCCAGATCGAGCAGATGAAGATGGTCCAGATCGCCGCCGGGTTGGCGCTCTTGAAGACCAGCAGGCCGATGGGCAGCCAGGCCAGCGGCGAAACGGGCTTGAGCAGGCTGATCAGCGGCGAGACCATGCGGTTGATGAACTCGAAGCGGCCGATGATGAAGCCCAGCGGAATGCCCACCGCGGCTGCCAGCCCGAAGCCCACGGCCACGCGCTCCAGCGAGAACAGGCTGTTCCAGCCAATGCCCTGATCGTTCGGCCCCTTGCGGTAGAACGGGTCGGCGAACAGCTGCACGGCAGAGTCCCAGGTCTGCAGCGGCGTCGGGAAGGTGGTCGACTTGATGGTCAGCAGCGCCCAGATGCCGATCATCAACCCGAGGCCCAGCACCGGCGGCAGCACCCGCAGCCAGACGGCCCGCCAGTCGATGGACAGGCGTTGTCGCCGCGGTGCCGGGGTGCCGGGGAGGGTGGCGGGCGCTGCCTTGGCGGCGGCATCAGTCGGCGCGACCGGTGGGGTCGCACTGCTGCTCAGAGGGCTGTGGAAAACGGCACTGACCATGGTGATCTCCTGGGGTGCGGGTGGAGCGGGCGGGGGCTGGCGGCGCGGGACGGGCTCAGGCGCGCACGGCGAAGCTGTCGGCGTACTTCTTCGGGTCCTTGCCATCCCAGACCACGCCGTCCATCAGCTTGGAACTGCGCAGCGGGTCCTTGGGCACGCTGATGTTCAGCGCCGAGGCGGCCTGCTTGTAGAGCTCGATCTGGTTGATCTGCTTCGCGGTGGCCAGGTAGTCCGGGTGCTCCTTCAGCAGGCCCCAGCGCTTGTGCTGGGTCAGGAACCACATGCCGTCGGACAGGTACGGGAAGTTCACCGCGCCGTCGCTGAAGAACTTCATGTAGTTCGGGTCGTCCCAGGTCTTGCCCAGGCCGTTCTGGTAGCGGCCGAGGATGCGCTGGTTGATCGCGTCCACGCTGGTGTTGACGTAGGACTTGTCGGCGATGGTGTCGGCCATCTTGTTCTTGTTGGACAGGCTGGCGTCGATCCAGCGGCTGGCCTCCAGCACGGCCATGACCACGGCGCGCGCGGTATTGGGGTACTTCTTGACGAAATCCGCCGTGGTGCCCAGCACCTTCTCCGGATGGTCCTTCCAGATGTCCTGCGTGGTGTTGGCGGTGACGCCGATGCCGTCGATGATGGCGCGGTGGTTCCATGGCTCGCCCACGCAGAAGCCGTCCATGTTGCCCACGCGCATGTTGGCCACCATCTGCGGCGGCGGCACGGTGATGACCTTGGCGTCCTTCATCGGGTTGATGCCCGCCGAGGCCAGCCAGTAGTACAGCCACATCGCGTGGGTGCCGGTGGGGAAGGTCTGCGCAAAGGTGTATTCGCGCTTGTCCTTGGCCATCACCTTGGCCAGGCTGGGGCCGTCCACAGCGCCGGCGTCGGCCAGCTTCTTGGACAGGCTGATGGCCTGGCCGTTGTTGTTCAGCGTCATCAGCACGGCCATGTCCTTCTTGGGGCCGGTCTCGCCCAGGTGCACGCCGTAGACCAGGCCGTAGAGCACGTGGGCCATGTCCAGCTCGCCGTTGACCAGCTTGTCGCGCACGCCGGCCCAGCTGGCTTCCTTGCTGGGGATGATCTTCACGCCGTACTTCTTGTCGAAGCCCAGCACCGAGGCCATCACGATGCTGGCGCAGTCGGTCAGCGGAATGAAGCCGATCTTCACTTCCTCCTTCTCCGGCTTGTCCGAACCTGCCGCCCAGGCGCCGCCCGGCAGGCTGCCGGCCCCCACGCCCATGGCGCCGATGGCGGCGGCCGAGGCGGCCTGCAGCACCTTGCGGCGCGACAGCTCGGGCTGGGCGGCTTCCAGGCTGTGGTGGTTCAGCAGCGGGTGTTCGGGGCGGGGTTCCGGGGTGCGCTCGGCGGGGTACATGCGGGCAATTCCTTCAGCAGGCGGACAACAGACAGAACAGACGGTGAAACCGACAGGCGAAAAAAAAGCGCCCGACGACAGGGCTGCTAAGCCATGTCGGTCGGACGCCTTTGTCCAGGAAACCTAGCCCCTGTTGGCTTCGGTCCTCTCGGTTTCTACAACTTGATCATTGCCACTCGTCGTTGAGCGGCGCATGTCTACATGCAAGCGATGTGCCAGCCAGGCTTCAGGTCGTCTTGCCCGGTGAGCGAGGCCCTGCACACAGGTACCTTTTGAATTCCGCACCAAGAACGGCGGCCCAGCAGCGTGCGCTGCACCAATTGCCTGCACCAAAGCCGAGCGAATCGGCGGTCCGGTTCTCAAGGAAACGCCGAGCCGCCCCAAGTTTCCTTGACCCCCTCGGGGGGCCTGGCGCGAAGCGACAGGTCTGGGGGTGCTCAGGAAAACAGGTCGGCCAGTTCCAGCAGCCGGCGCGAGATCTCGGCAATCGTCTGGCCCTGGTTCATCGCCGTCTTGCGCAGGCGCGCGTAGGCCTGCGGTTCCTCCAGGCCATGGCGCTGCATCAGCAAGGCCTTGGCGCGGTTGACGATCTCGCGCTCGGCCAGTTGGCCCTTGGCGGCCGCCAGCTCGGTGCGCAGCTGCTGCTCGTGCTCGAAGCGGGCGAT
>NZ_VIDT01000530.1 GCF_006519715.1 Ideonella azotifigens | reverse complement strand
GTCCTCGCAGGCCAGCCAGGGCTCGGCAGCGGGCGAGTCCTGGCGCGCACTGCGCGGCAGGGACGGAACACAGGGCGAGAGAACGCTCATGCCGGCATTGCAGCAAGCAGCACTTCAAGCCGGGATCAAGAAAGCGGCGGCCGGCATCAAGCCGAAATCAAACGCGGGCGCTTGATGCGGGTTTGATGCGGGCTTGATGACGAGAGCCCGTCTCTTGATGCCGGGCTGAGGTCGCGCTGTCTAGAGTGGCTTCATCGTCACCACTGCGCGCCAAGCCGCGCCCTTGTATGAAACCGGTCGCCCTGCTGCAACACGACAAGACCCAACGCCCCGGCTTCCTGCTGGACTACCTCGAAGAGGTCGGCATCGAACACCGCCTGATCTGCCCCGAGCAAGGCGACAGCCTGCCGCGCGACCCGCGGGACTTCAGCGGCATCGTGATGCTGGGCAGCAATCGCAGCGTCAACGAGCCGCTGCCCTGGATCCACGACGAACTCGCGCTGGCCCAGGCCGCGCTGCGCGCCGACATTCCGCTGCTGGGCCACTGCTTCGGCGGGCAGATGATCGCCAAGGCCATGGGCGCGCGCGTCAGCACCAACGCCTGGGCCAACATCGGCTGGAACCACCTGCAGGTCACGCCCGCCGGCCGCCGGCTGTTTGGCGAGCAGCCGGTCGTCGCCTTCAACTGGCACTACGACACCTTCGAGATTCCCGCCGGTGCGCAGCGCCTGCTGTTTGGCCGACACTGCCTGAACAAGGCCTTCGGCATGGGCAAGCACCTGGCCTTCCAGTGCCACTTCGAGGTCACCGAGGCCATCGTGCGCGAGTGGTGCCACGAGTCGGCCCTGGAGCTGGCCCACGCGGCCGGGCCTGCCGCGCAATCGCGCGAAGAGATCTTGCGCCAGCTGAAAACCTGCCTGCCGCAGTTGCACGCCTCGGCCCGGCACATCTACAGGCACTGGGTGGCCTCGCTGCCACGTCCGGTGGTGGCCCACATGCGCGGCGGCTGGTGAGCGTTGAACGGCCGCGCTGTTTCAGCGCGCCAACGGGGGCGGCTGAAGCCGGCAGGCAAGGTGCGCCTGGAGGAATTCCACGCACACGCGCACCTTGGCCGAGGTGTCCAGCCGCGAAGGGTAGACGGCCCACACATCGGCCGCCTGACTGTGGTCCGGCAGGACCTGCACCAGCTTGCCTTCGGTGATCAGCGGGCCGACATCCCACAGCGAGCGCAGCGCAATGCCGCGGCCGTCCACGGCCCACTGCACCACCATCTCGCCGTTGTTGGACGAGAGCGGGCCGCGAACCTTGATGGTGCTTTCCTTGCGGCCGTGGCGCAGGCGCCAGACGCCAAACGGGTGGTCGCGTTCCTTGATGATCAGGCAGTCGTGCGTGGCCAGCTCGTCCAGCGTGCGCGGCGTGCCGCAGCGCGCCAGGTAGGCTGGCGAGGCGCACAGCACGCGATGGTTGGCTGCCAGCCGCTTGGCAATGAGGTGCGGGGCGATCTCGTCACCCACGCGCACGTCCAGGTCAAAGCCTTCGCTGGCCACGTCGACCAGCCGGTCGAACACCTCGAAGCGCACCTTCAGCGCCGGATGCTGCTCGACCAGGGCCGACAGCGCAGGCGCCACCACCCGCCGGCCGAAACCGAAGCTGCTGCACACGCGCAAGGTGCCACGAGGCGCCTGCCGCGTCACGCCAATCTCCTCGACCAGATGATCCAGGTCGTCCAGGATCTTCTGCGACCAGTGGCAGATGCGCTCGCCGGCCTCGGTCACCACCACCCGGCGCGTGGTGCGGTGGAACAGCGGGGTGCCCAGCGTGGCCTCCAGGATCTGGATGCGCTTGGTGACGTAGGACGGCGAAACGCCCAGCTCCTCGGCAGCGCCGGAGAAGCTGGCCTTGCGCACCACCGCGTTGAAAACGCGCAGGTCTTCGGCGAGCGGATCATTGTTCACGATGTGTGCATGGCGGATTCACAAGGGCTCCGATTGTAGAAAGCCCCAGGTCCCCTAGGATGCCAACCCTGACATGCGCCAACGCACACCCAGCGCCCAACCAGGAGTCCGCCATGAAACCGCTCAAGATCGCATCCATTCCCGGTGACGGCATCGGCCAGGAAGTCATGCCCGAAGGCCTGCGCGTGCTGCACGCCGCGGCCGAACGCTTCGGCATTGCGCTGGACATCACGCCCATCGAATGGGCCAGCTGCGACCATTACCTGAAGACCGGCCAGATGATGCCGGACGACTGGAAGCAACAGTTGCAGGGCATGGACGCGGTGTACTTTGGCGCCGTGGGCTGGCCGGCCACGGTGCCGGACCACATTTCGCTGTGGGGCTCGCTGTTGAAGTTCCGCCGCGAGTTCGACCAGTACATCAACCTGCGGCCGGTGCGCCTGTTCGAGGGCGTGCCCTGCCCGCTCGCGGGCCGCAAGCCAGGCGACATCGACTTCTTCGTGGTACGCGAGAACACCGAGGGCGAGTACACCAACCTCGGCGGCAAGCTCTACGAGGGCACCGAGCGCGAGATCGTGATCCAGGAATCGGTCTTCTCGCGCCACGGCACCGACAGGGTGATGAAGTACGCCTTCGAGCTGGCGCAATCGCGCCCGCGCAAGAAGATCACCGTGGCCACCAAAAGCAATGGCATTGCCATCAGCATGCCGTGGTGGGATGGCAGGGCCGATGCGATGCACGCCGGCTACCCCGAGCTGGCCATGGACAAGCAGCACATCGACATCCTCTGCGCCCGCTTCGTGCTGCAGCCGGACCGTTTCGATGTGGTGGTGGCCAGCAACCTGTTCGGCGACATCCTCTCGGACCTGGGCCCGGCCTGCACCGGCACCATCGGCCTGGCGCCTTCGGGCAACCTGAACCCGGAGCGCAAGTTCCCGTCGCTGTTCGAGCCGGTGCACGGCTCGGCGCCGGACATCTTCGGCAAGGGCATTGCCAACCCGGTGGCCATGATCTGGTCCGGCGCCATGATGCTGCAGTTCCTCGGCCATCAAGAGGCACACGACGCGATCCTGCGTGCCATCGAGGCCACGCTGCGCGACGGCCCTCGCACACCCGACCTGGGCGGCAAGGCCAGCACCGCCGAGGTCGGCGCGGCCATCGAGGCCGCCGTGCGCAAGCGCTGAGTTACCAGACCTTGAACACCTGCCCGGTCTGCACGCCCTCGACGCTGCGCAGGTAAGCCTGGGCCGCACGCGCCGCGGACACCGGCTCGAAGCCCTGGAAAAACGCCCCATAGGCGCCCAGCGATTCGGTCAGCACCGTGGGGCTGACCACGTTGACGCGCAGGCCGCGCTGCAGCTCGCAGGCTGCCGCGCGCACAAAGCCTTCGACAGCAGTATTGACTGTGGTGGCGTTGGCGCCCAGGCGGATCGGCGCTTCCGACAGGATGCCGCTGGTCAAGGTGATGGAGCCGCCGTCGTTCAGATGGTGCTGGCCGATCAGCGCCAGGTTGACCTGGCCCAGCAGCTTGTCCTGCAGGCCGATGCTGAACTGCTCGGCGCTCATTTCGGCCAACGGGCCGAAGTGCACCTTGCCCGCGGTGGCGATGATCGCGTCGACCCGCCCCACCGCTTCGAACAGCGCATGGATGCTGCGGCCCTGCGTCAGGTCCACGCGATGCGCTCCGCTGCTGCGGCCGGCCGTGACCAGTTCCCAGAGACCCTCGCCCGCCTGCGCCACGGCCTGGCCCACGGTGCCGTTGGCCCCGACGATCAACACTTTTTTCTTGCCCATGATGTTTCGCTCCTGAAGTGCCCGCAAAGGTGCTGGCCTGGTCGTCATAATTCCCGGCACCGACGCATCAGGCAAATCGATTGGAATCATGAGCCACATCATCGAGCGCGATTTCAGGGGCGTGGACCTGAACCTGCTGGTCAGCTTCCTGGTGCTGGTGCGCGAGCGCAGCGTGTCGCGCGCCGCGGCCAAGCTGTTCCTCG
>NZ_VIDT01000053.1 GCF_006519715.1 Ideonella azotifigens | reverse complement strand
CGATGAAGCCGTCTGCCGCGACCGGCAGGCCGTAAGCGGCGGCGGCCTGCGGCATCTGTGCGGCGGCCACCACGTTCATCTGCGGTGTGCCGATGAACTGCGCCACGAACTGGTTGGCCGGCTTGTCGTACAGCTCCAGCGGCGTGCCGACCTGCTCGATCTTGCCGTCGCGCAGCACCACCACGCGGTCGGCCAGCGTCATCGCTTCGACCTGGTCGTGCGTCACGTAGATGGTGGTGGCGCCCAGCTCGCGATGCAGCTTGGCAATCTCCACGCGGGTCTGGCCGCGCAGCGCGGCGTCCAGGTTGGACAGCGGCTCGTCGAACAGGAAGACCTTGGGCGAGCGCACGATGGCGCGGCCGATGGCCACGCGCTGGCGCTGGCCGCCGGACAGCTCCTTGGGCGTGCGCTGCAGGTAGGCGGTGAGGTTCAGGATCTTCGCGGCACGCTCGACCTTCTCGCGGATCTCGCTTTCGCTGACCTTGGCCAGCTTCAGCGCGAAGCTCATGTTCTCGTACACGCTCATGTGCGGGTACAGCGCGTAGCTCTGGAAGACCATTGCCAGGTCGCGCTTGGAGGAGGGCGCGTGCGTGATGTCGCGGCCATCCAGCATCAGCTGGCCGCTGGTCACCGTTTCCAGCCCGGCAATCAGGCGCAGCAGCGTGGACTTGCCGCAGCCTGAAGGGCCCACGAACACCACGAACTCGCCGGGCTCGATGGACAGGTCCACGCCCTTGATGGTCTCGACCGCGCCGAACTGCTTGCGGAATTGCTTGAGCTGAAGGTATGCCATGGCATGGTCTCCTTGATCACTTGACGGCGCCGAAGGTCAAGCCTTGCACCAACTGTTTTTGACTGAACCAGCCGAACACGACGATGGGCGCGATGGCCATCAGCGAGGCGGCGGAGAGCTTGGCCCAGAACAGGCCTTCGGGGCTGGCGTAGGAGGCGATCAGCGTGGCCAGCGTGCCGGCCTTGGCGGAGCTGAGGTTCAGCGACCAGAAGGCCTCGTTCCAGCTCAGCACCAGGCACAGCAGGCCGGTGGACGCGAGGCCGCCCATGCCCAGCGGCAGCAGCACTTTGTAGGCTTCCTGCCAGAGCGTGGCGCCGTCCATGCGCGCGGCTTCCAGGATCTCGGGCGGGATGTCCTTGAAGGCCGAATACAGCATCCAGACCATGATGGGCAGGTTGCTCAGCGTGAACACGATGATCAGCCCGGTGCGCGTGTCCAGCAGCGCGCTTTGCTGGGCCAGCACGTAGATCGGCACCAGCGCGCCGACGGCCGGCATCATCTTGGTCGACAGCATCCACATCAGGATGTCCCGCGTGCGCTTGCTGCGGAAGAAGGCCATCGAATAGGCCGCGGGTGCGGCGATCATCAGGCCCAGCACGGTGGACACCACGCTGGTGATCAGCGAGTTGGTCGCGTAGAGCAGGTAGTCGCTGCGGGCCTGCACCTCGTGGAAGTTTTCCAGCGTGGGCGAGAACAGCCATTCGGTGGGTACCGCAATCGCCTGCAGCTCGGTCTTGAACGCGGTGGCGATCAGGAAGCCCAGCGGGAAGAACAGCAGCAGCGTGACCAGCCAGGCGACGAGGGTGCGCACGACCAGCGCCAGCGGGAAGCGGCGCGGCGCGAGCAGGATCTCGGCCGGCGCGGTGTCCACAGTGGGCAGCGTGGAAGAAGTGGTGGTGGGCATGTCGTTCCCTCAATCGAGGTTCTTGCCGACGAGGCGGATCAGGAAGATCGCCGCGATGTTGGCCAGCACGACGGCGAACAGCGCGCCTGCGGAAGCCACGCCGGCGTCGAAGTTCAGCAGCGCCTGCTTGAAGATCAGGAAGGCGATGTTGGTGCTGGCATCACCTGGGCCGCCGGAGGTCGTCGTGAAGATCTCGGCGAACACGCTGATCAGGAAGATCATCTCGATCATCACCACCACCGCCACCGAGCGGCCCAGGTGCGGCAGCACCATGTAGCGCAGCTGCTGCAGGTAGTTGGCGCCGTCCATGCGCGCGGCTTCGAGCTGCTCGCGGTTGAGCGACTGCAGCGCGGTCATGAAGATCAGCGTGGCAAACGGCAGCCACTGCCAGCTGATCATGATGATCACGCTGAGCAGCGGCCAGTCGGTCAGCCAGTCCACCGGCTGCGCGCCGAAGGCCTGCCAGACCTGCGCCAGCACGCCGTAGATCGGGTTCATCATCATGTGCTTCCACAGCAGCGCATTGACCGTGGGCATGACGAAGAAAGGCGAAATGAGCAGCACGCGCACCAGGCCGCGGCCGGGGAAGGGTGCGTCGATCAGCAAGGCCAGCCCCACGCCCATCACCACGGTGATGACGATGACGCTGCCGAGCAGCAGCACGGTGTTCATCACCGCCGGCCAGAACGAGGCGTCGGTGATGAAATATTCGAAGTTCTCCAGCCCCGCAAATCCGGTCACGTCCGGCTGCATCAGGTTGAAGCGGATGGCGCTGAAGTACAGCGTCATGACCAGCGGCACGATCATCCACAGGAAGAGCGTGCCGATGGCCGGCGCCATCAGGGCGCGGGGCATGAAGCGATTCATGGCGAGGTCTCGGCAATGAGGCTGGCCACCGCCGCAGCGGTGGCCCGTCAGGCGGCAGGTGCCGGCTTACTTGTAATAGCCGCCCTTTTTCATTTCACGTTCGGCGGAGATTTGGCTGGCTTTCAGCGCCGCGTCCACCGTCGTCTTGCCCGACAGGGCCGCGCTCATCTGCTGGCCCACCGCAATGCCGATGGCCTGGAACTCAGGGATGGCCGCGAACTGCACGCCCACGTACGGCGACTTCGGCAGCGTCGAGTCGTTCGGGTTGGCGCTGTCGATGGCGGTCTTCTCGGCCGCGGCAAAACGCGCGGCCTTCTGGAATTCCGGCGAAGCGTAGGTGGACTTGCGGGTGCCGGTGGGCACATTGGCCCAGCCGTTGGTCTTGGCGACCAGCTGGATGTATTCCTTGCTGGTGGCCCAGGTGATGAACTTCTGCGCCGCGTCCACCTTCTGCGAGCCGGCCGGGATGGCCAGGTTCCAGGACCACAGCCAGTTCGCGCCCTTGGGCGTGACGGCGGTGGGGGCCTGCGCAAAGGCCATCTTGTCGGCCACCTTGGACTGCTTCGGATCGCTGACGAAGGAAGCGGCAATCGTCGCGTCGATCCACATGCCGCACTTGCCGGCGTTGGTCAGCGCCAGGATCTCGTTGAAGCTGTTGGCCGAGGAGCCTGGGGGGCCGTAGTTCTTCAGCAGGTCGACGTAGAAGGTGATCGCGTCATGCCAGGGCTTGGTGTCGATCTGCGGCTTCCACTGCATGTCGAACCACTGGCCGCCGTTGGTGTTCACCAGCGTAGTGAGGAAGGCCATGTTGTCGCCCCAGCCCGGCTTGCCGCGCAGGCAGATGCCGTACACGCCGTTCTTCGGGTCGTGGATCTTGGACGCCAGGTCCTTGATCTGGGTCCAGGTCGGGCGCTCCGGCACGGTCACGCCCACCTTGTCCGCCAGGTCCTTGCGGTACATCAGCATCGAGCTCTCACCGTAGAACGGTGCTGCGTAGAGCTTGCCGTCCAGCGACAGGCCACCGCGAACGGCCGGCAGCAGGTCGTCCACGTCATAGGCGGCGTCGGTCTTCAGCGGCTGCAGCCAGCCCTTCTTGCCCCAGATCGGTGTCTCGTACATGCCGATGGTCATGATGTCGAACTGGCCGCCTTTGGTGGCGATGTCGGTCGTCACGCGCTGGCGCAGCGTGCCTTCTTCCAACGTGACCCACTTCAGCGTGATGTCCGGGTTGGCTTGCTCGAAGTTCTTGCCGAGCTTCTGCATCTCGATCATGTGGCCGTTGTTCACCGTGGCGATCACCAGCTCGGTGGCGGCGTGGGTGAAGGTGGCCGAGGCCAGGCCCAGCGCACCCAGCGCGGCCTGGACGACGAGGGTCAGGCAGGTCTTACTGCGGTTCATGTTGTGTGTCTCCTGAGATGTCGGGGCGTTTGGTGTTGTCGCTGCCTGCCCGCATGGCGCAGCGTGCGCATCTTCAGCGAGGGAGGGCTGTGGTTTTGATACTGCCGCCGCCAGTGTCTGTACTTCATTGCGCACAAATGCCCAGGTTTTCCCCATGTCAGTGGAATTGGATACAGATTGAACGCTAGGTGGCAGCTTTGCCGCATCCAAGGTCAGGTCGCTGCCCTGGTTGCCACGGCAGGGCAGGCGACAATCCGGCGCATGAAAGCCATCCGCCTGCGCGAAGGAAAAGAACGTTCGCTGCTGCGCCGCCACCCCTGGGTGTTCGCCGGCAGCGTGGAAAAAGGCAAGGCCGATGCGGGCGAGACGGTGCGCGTCGAAAGCCACGATGGCCAGTTCCTCGCCTGGGCTGCGTTCAGCCCGCTGTCGCAGATCCGCGTGCGGGCCTGGAGCTTCGACGAGGCCGAGCGCATTGACGCCGCCTTTTTCCAGCGCCGCATCCGCGCCGCGGTTGCCATGCGCCAGCGCCTGGCGGTGGCCAGCAATGGCGTGCGCCTGGTGCACGGCGAGGCCGACGGCCTGCCCGGCCTGGTGGTGGACCGCTACGGCGACATCCTCAGCGCGCAGTTCCTCTCGGCCGGCAGCGAGCGCTGGAAAGCGGTGATTGCCGATGCGCTGCTGGCCGAAACCGCGGCGCTGGGCTGCACCCGGCTGTACGAGCGCTCGGACGTGAACGTGCGCGAACTCGAAGGCCTGCCCGAGGTAACCGGCTGGCTGCGCGGCGAGGGCGACACCGGCGTCACGCTGCGCGAGCACGACATCCAGCTCACGCTGGACGTGGCCGAGGGCCACAAGACCGGCTACTACCTGGACCAGCGCGAGAACCGCGCGCTGTTCGCCCGCCTGGTGCGCCAGTTCGGCTGCCAGCGGGTGCTGAACTGCTACAGCTATACCGGCGGCTTCTCCATCGCCGCGCTGGCCGGCGGCGCCACCGAGGTCACCAGCGTGGACTCCTCCGGCCCGTCGCTGGCCCGCGCCACCGCCCACGTCGCGCTGAATGGCTACGATCCGGCCCGCCACACCGCGCTGGACGCCGACGTGAACGCCACGCTGCGCCAGTGCCTGCAAGAGGGCAAGCAGTTCGACGCCATCGTGCTCGACCCGCCGAAGTTTGCGCCCACTGCGGCGCATGCCGAGCGCGCCAGCCGCGCCTACAAGGACATCAACCGGCTGGCCTTCAAGCTGCTGGCGCCCGGTGGCTTGCTGTTGACCTTCAGTTGCTCCGGCGGCATCAGCGCCGACCTGTTCCACAAGATCGTCGCCGGTGCCGGCATGGACGCGCCGGCTGACGGCTACCTGCTGCAGCGCCTGGAAGCCGCACCGGACCATCCGACGACGGTGTGTTTCCCCGAGGGCGAGTACCTGAAGGGCTTGGTCATCCTCAAGAAATAGGCCGAATCCCCTTTTCATTGCGTTGGTTTTCACCGCTGGAAATGTCTTGGTGCGATCCAGACGCTAAGGTTTTTCCTTCGTGACAACTGCCGCGCGCCGCCTCGCCGTGCGATGTGAAGCACCGAGCGAGTCGTCCTGGCCTGCGGCCTCCGACCAAGCGCGAGGTTCCAAAGCATGGATGGGGAATTGCTGGACAAGGGCTCGTCCGCCGGGCGAGCCAGGGGCACCGCAGGTGCGCGCGATGCGCTGCAAAGCCTGCTGAAACTGGCCGATGTGCGCCTGGGCGGCGACCGGCCCTGGGACATCCGCCCGGCGCCGGGCGCTGCCGCGCAGTTCGAGCAATTGCCGCAGCGCGTGCTGGCCGAAGGCTCGCTCGGCCTGGGCGAGGCCTACATGGACGGCTGGTGGGTCGCGGACCGGCTGGACCAGCTGTTCGAGCGCCTGCTCAAGGCCAGGCTGGACCAGCGGGTCACACCCTGGCCGGTGTTGTGGCACGGGCTGAAGGCCAAGCTCTTGAACCTGCAGAATCCGCGCCGTGCCTTCCAGGTCGGCGAGCAGCATTACGACCTGGGCAATGACTTCTACCAGGCCATGCTGGACCCGCGCATGACCTACACCTGTGCCTACTGGGGCGGCCAGCCGGGGGTGGCGCCAGCCGCGCTGGACGCCGCGCAGGAAGCCAAGCTGGAACTGGTCTGCCGCAAGCTGGGCCTGAAGCCGGGCATGCGGGTGCTGGACATCGGCTGCGGCTGGGGCAGCTTCATGAAATTCGCGGCCGAGCGATACGGCGTGCGCTGCGTGGGTGTCACCGTCTCCGCCGAGCAGGTGGCGCTGGGCCAGCAACTGTGCGAAGGGCTGCCGGTCGAGTTCCGGCTGCAGGACTACCGGCAGCTGGACGAGCGCTTCGACCGCATCGTCAGCCTGGGCATGTTCGAGCACGTGGGCCACAAGAACGCCGGCACCTACATGGCGGTGGCCCGCCGCTGCCTGGCCGAAGACGGGCTGTTCCTGCTGCACACCATCGGCCGCAACGACAGCGCGCACGGCACCGACCCGTGGGTGCACCGCTATGTGTTCCCCAACGGCGAGCTGCCCAGCGTTGCGCGCATCGGGCGTAGCGCCGAGCCGCATTTCGTCGTCGAGGACCTGCACAACTTCGGCGCCGACTACGACCACACGCTGATGTGCTGGTGCCAGCGCTTCGAGGCCGCGTGGCCGCGCTTTGCCGAACGCCTGGGCGAACGGTTCCACCGCATGTGGCGCTACTACCTGCTGAGCTGCGCCGGTGCGTTCCGTGCGAGGGACATCCAGCTCTGGCAATGGGTGTTGTCGCCGCGCGGTGTGCCGGGTGGGTACAAGCGCGTGTCGTGAAACTGGCTATCGTTCGGGCATGAGCACTTCATCCCAGGATTCCCACGGCCCGCGCATTGACTGGGCCGGTTTCGAAACCCATGCGCCGGAGGTCATCAAGGCCTTGCGCGCGCTCGGCCAGGCGGTCGACGAAGGCGGGCTGGACAAGTCCTTGACCGAGCTGCTGAAGGTGCGCGCCTCGCAGCTCAACGGCTGCGCCTTCTGCCTGCAGTTCCACCTGAACCTGGCCCGCAAACTTGGTGTACCGGCGCCCAAGCTGGACTTGGCCGCCACTTGGCGTGAAGCCGGCAGCGTCTACACCGCCCGCGAACGAGCTGCGCTGCAATGGACCGAAGCGCTCACGTTGATGGCCGACCGGCCCATCGCCGACGCGGCCTACGGCGAGCTGCAGGCGCAGTTCAGTGAAAAGGAGATTGCGCTGCTGACGACGTCCATCGGTGCAATCAATGCCTGGAACCGCATTGCCGGCAGCCTGCAGTTCACACCGCCAATTCCGAAGGCGGTGGCCTGATCAGGCTGGCGAGGGCGCAGGCATTCGTGGGTCGAACTTCGCCCGCTTCACCGCGAAGAAGCTCTTCACGTTGCGCACGTTCGCGTCCTGCGTGAACAGCGATTGCGTCAGCGCCAGGAAGGCCGGCATGTTGGCCGCCCAGGTCACCAGCACGAAATCCGGCCCGGGCGACACACGCCAGCATTGCTGAAGCACGCTGGCTGCGCCGCCGTCGAAGGCGAGCGCGCGCGCCTCGAAGGCGTCCAGGTGCTCGGCGCCCTGGCGATCCAGCGTCACCTCGCAGATGGCCTGCAGCCCGCGGCCGGCGAAGGCGGGTGCCAGCAGCGCGGTGAAGCGCTCGATCACGCCCAGCTCGCGCAGCCGCTTCACGCGGCGCAGCGCGGTGGCGGGTGACACATGCGCGGCCTCTGCCAGTGCCTGGTTGGTGAGGCTGGCGTCGGCCTGCAGCAGGTCCAGCAGGCGCCAGTCAATGGCGTCCAGATTGGCGGAAAAATTCTCTGATGCACTCACTTTGAAATATTCAGCCATCGTCAATCACTGGTGATTGAATATTTCACATTGATATCGATCTAGCAAGCTTCTGTTGTGTTCTCGGGCCTACGATTCGCCCCGTTCCCTCACAGAAAGCGAGCACCCCATGTGCGGCATCGTCGGCGCAGTCAGCCACCACAACATCGTCCCCGTCCTCGTGCAAGGCCTGCAGCGGCTGGAGTACCGCGGTTATGACTCCTGCGGCGTGGCGGTGTACCAGGACGGCGAGCTGCGCCGCACCCGCTCGACGGCCCGTGTCGCCGAGTTGCAGCAGCAGATCGACACCGACGGCGTGGCCAGCGGCACCGGCATCGCCCACACCCGCTGGGCCACGCACGGCGCGCCGGTGGTGCACAACGCGCACCCGCACTTCTCCAGCGGCAAGATTGCGCTGGTCCACAACGGCATCATCGAGAACCACGAGCAGTTGCGCGATGAGCTGAAGGCCAAGGGCTACGCCTTCGAGAGCCAGACCGACACCGAGGTCATCGCCCACCTGGTGCACCACCTCTACGACGGCGACCTGTTCGACGCCGTGCAGCGCGCCGTGCTGCGCCTGAAGGGCGCCTATGCCATCGCTGTCTTCTGCCGCGACGAGCCGCACCGCGTGGTCGGCGCCCGCGAAGGCTCGCCGATGATTTTGGGCCTGGGCACGGAGGCCAGCGGCGGCGCCAACTACCTGGCGTCCGACGCGATGGCGCTGGCCGGTGTCACCGACCGCATCGTCTACCTCGAAGAGGGCGATGTGGTCGACATCCAGATCGGCAAGCACTGGATCGTCGCCAGGGACGAGCATGGCCAGTTCCGCCCGGTGCCGCGCGAAGTGCGCATCGTGCAGGCCCACACCGGCGCCGCCGAGCTGGGCCCGTACCGCCACTACATGCAGAAGGAAATCTTCGAGCAGCCGCGCGCCATTGCCGACACGCTCGAAGGCGTGGCCGGCATCACGCCCGAGCTGTTTGGCGACGGCGCGTACAAGGTCTTCAAGGAAGTGAACCGCGTGCTGATCCTCGCCTGTGGCACCAGTTACTACTCCGGCTCCACCGCCAAGTACTGGCTGGAAAGCATCGCGAAAATTCCCACCAGCGTCGAGATCGCCAGCGAATACCGCTACCGCGACAGCGTGCCGGACCCGCGCACCCTCGTCGTCACCATCAGCCAGAGCGGCGAAACGGCCGACACGCTGGCCGCGCTCAAGCACGCCCGCGCGCTGGGCATGCCGCACACGCTGACCATCTGCAACGTGGCCACCAGCGCGATGGTGCGCGAATGCAAGCTGGCCTACATCACGCGCGCCGGCGTGGAGGTGGGCGTGGCCAGCACCAAGGCCTTCACCACCCAGCTCGCCGGCCTGTTCCTGCTGACGCTGGCGCTGGCCCAAGTGCGCGGCCACCTGAGCGACGTACAGGAAGCAGCCCACCTCAAGGCCATGCGCCACCTGCCCGCCGCGCTGCAGGCCGTGCTCGCGCTGGAGCCGCAAGTCGTGGCCTGGGCCGAGGCCTTCGCCCGCAAGGAAAACGCACTCTTCCTCGGGCGTGGCTTGCATTACCCCATCGCCCTCGAAGGCGCGCTGAAGCTGAAAGAAATCAGCTACATCCACGCCGAGGCCTACCCCGCAGGCGAGCTCAAGCACGGTCCGCTGGCGCTGGTCACCTCCGAAATGCCGGTGGTCACGGTGGCCCCGAACGACGCACTGCTGGAGAAGCTCAAGAGCAACCTGCAAGAAGTCCGCGCCCGCGGCGGCCAGCTCTACGTCTTCGCCGACGCCGACACCCGCATCACCAACGCCGAAGGCCTGCACGTCATCCGCATGCCCGAGCACTACGGCGCTCTGAGCCCCATCCTGCACGTGGTGCCGCTGCAACTGCTGGCGTATCACACCGCGGTGGCGCGCGGGACGGACGTGGACAAGCCGCGCAACTTGGCAAAAAGCGTGACGGTGGAGTGAGCCTGGCGCGGCATTTCGCGGGCGGCTGTCGCCAGCACCACCGCTGCAGTGTGGGACCACATGCCCTGTTCACATGCCCTATTTGTTGCTGATGATCTCCAGCAGCTCGCCCCGCACGGCTGGGTCGGCCATGTATTTGCTGTACAGCGGGGACATCCTGCGAACGTAGGGCGAAAAGTCGATCACGTTCGCGAATTGGGCGCCGTCCTTGGTCACCGCTGCGCGAGCGGTGACGACCCGCTTGTCCCACAGCTCGCGCATCAACAGGGCAGAACTCTTGCCCGCCTTTTGGAACACGACCCGGTCCTGCGGGCTCAGCTTGTCCCACAGCTTGGTGGAGACGACCAAGGCTTCGGGTGACACCATGTGGCTGTCCAGCAGCATGTACTTGGCGGCCTTGTACTGGCCGGTGGATTCGTAGGACACCATGTTGCCTTCGGCGCAGTCCACGGTGCCTTTCTGCAGGCCGTCCAGCACGTCCTTGTAGGGCAACACCACCGGGGTGGCGCCGAGCAGCTTGACCATCTCGATGTAGGCCTCGGATTGCTGCACGCGGATCTTCTGCCCCGCGAAATCTTCCGTCCGCGTCATCAGCTTGTTGGCGCAGAAGAACGAACGGGCGCCACCGTTGTACCAGCCCAGCACGACAAAGCCGGAGGCCTTCAACTTCTCGGCCAGGCGCTCACCGGCGGCCCCGTCGAGGAAGCGAAACATGTGGGCCGCATCGATGAACAGGAAGGGCAGGTTGTAGGCCTTCAGGCCGGGCGCCGCTTCAGACAGTGGCGCCGAGTTGAACTCGGCCACGTCGATTTCGCCGGCCTTGAACATCGTCACGGCCTTGGCCTGGTCGCCCAGCGATGCGTTGGAAAACAGCTCGATCTTGACGGCGCCCTTGGTGCCCAGCTCGACCTCGTGGATGAAGCTTTTCATGGCCTCCGTCACCGGATAACCGTCCGGGTGGGTGTTCCACGCGCGGAGCTGGGTCTGCGCGGACGCCGGCCATGCGCCCATCCATGTGGCCAGGAAAAGACCGCCGAGCAATGCTTTGCGCATGAATGTGCCGCTGTTCGAGTTTTGATGAAGCGCGGGATGCGCGGTGGGTCGCTCCGCACATCGTCAGTCATCGTACAACTCGCGGGCGGCCGTATTTCACAGCAGCTGAGCCGTCGGCAAGTAGCGGGTATGTACCAGGGCCTCCGGCTGTCTTTGGCGTGGTGGCCGCCCTGGCGTGCGCCGCGCCGCGACAATTGGGCGCATGACAAGCACGCCTTCCGCCTCGCTGCTGCACAGCGCCTTCTACCGCTTCGTGCCGCTGTCCGACCCCCAGGCTGCGGCAGTGCAGCTGCGCAGCTTGGCGCATGCGCTGCAAGGCAGCATCCTGGTGGCCGCGGAAGGCATCAACGGCACCGTGGCCGGTGAGCCGCAAGCGGTGGCGGCCTTCGAGGCGGCGCTGCAGCAGGCGGACGTGCTGGCGGGCGCGTTTCGCGGCATGCCGTTCAAGCACAGCGAATGCGCCACGCCGCCGTTCGGCCGGCTCAAGGTCAGCGTCAAGCCGGAGATCGTGGCGCTGGGTTTGCCGCAAGACCCGGCAGCTGCGCTGCCGCCGCCGGACGAGCGCGACGCCAGTCACCTGTCGCCAGAGGCCTGGCGCGCGCTGCTCGCGCGGGACGACGTGGTGCTGCTGGACAACCGCAACCACTTCGAGTTCCGCCTCGGCCATTTCCGTGGCGCGGTCGATCCGCAGGTGCACAACTTCAGCGACTTTGTCGCCTACGTGCAGGCGCAAGCACCGGCCTGGCGAGCCGCCGGCCGGCCGGTGGCCATGTACTGCACCGGCGGCATTCGCTGCGACAAGACGGCGCCGTGGCTGCGCAGCCAGGGGCTGGATGTGTGGCAGCTGGACGGCGGCATCCTGAACTACTTCCAAAGCCTGCCCGATGCCGAGCGCGATTGGCAGGGCGAGTGTTTCGTGTTCGACAAGCGCGTGGCGCTGGACACCCGGTTGCGCGAGACCGGCACGACGGCAGAGCAGGTTTTCGATCCCACCCTTCCCGACGAGGCGTGGCGCCTGCAGCGTGCGCGTCGCCTGGACGGGGCGGGCGGCTGACGGCGACGCGGCCGGGCTGCTCTGGCAACGCGTGGTGGACAATTGCCATTGTTTGCCCAGGGCACGGCTCAAGAGGTTGTTTGCACGGGCGCAAGTGAGGCCTTATCCCTGTGGCCAGCCTTCTTTGCAGCGACCCTTTTCAGCAAGCACGATGCCCGCATACCGTTCCAAGACCTCCACCGCCGGCCGCAACATGGCCGGGGCCCGCTCCCTGTGGCGCGCCACCGGCATGAAAGACGAGGACTTCGCCAAGCCCATCATCGCGGTGGTCAATTCGTTCACCCAGTTCGTGCCCGGCCACGTGCACCTGAAGGACCTGGGCCAGCTCGTCGCCCGCGAGATCGAGGCGGCTGGCGGCGTCGCCAAGGAATTCAACACCATCGCGGTGGACGACGGCATCGCCATGGGCCACGACGGCATGCTGTATTCGCTGCCCAGCCGCGACATCATCGCGGACTCGGTCGAGTACATGGTCAACGCGCACTGTGCCGACGCGATGGTCTGCATCTCCAACTGCGACAAGATCACGCCCGGCATGCTGATGGCCGCGATGCGGCTGAACATCCCGGTGGTGTTCGTCTCGGGCGGCCCGATGGAGGCCGGCAAGACCAAGCTGGCCAACCCGGTTACCAAGGTCATGGAGTTCAAGAAGCTGGACCTGATCGACGCGATGGTGATCGCGGCCGACGCGAAGTATTCGGACGCCGAAGTCGCCGAGGTCGAGCGCTCGGCCTGCCCCACCTGCGGCTCCTGCTCGGGCATGTTCACCGCCAACTCGATGAACTGCCTGACCGAGGCGCTGGGCCTCTCGCTGCCGGGCAATGGCACCGTGGTGGCCACGCACGCGGACCGCGAGATGCTGTTCAGGCGCGCCGGCCGCCGCATCGTCGAGATCACCCGGCAGCACTACGAGCAGGACGACGCCCGTGTGCTGCCGCGCTCGGTCGGCTTCAAGGCCTTCGAGAACGCGATCACGCTGGACATCGCGATGGGCGGCTCGACCAACACCATCCTGCACCTGCTGGCCATCGCCCGCGAGGCCGAGATCGACTTCGGCATGGCCGACATCGACCGACTCTCGCGCACGGTGCCGCAGCTGTGCAAGGTGGCACCTAACACCAACAAGTACCACATCGAGGACGTGCACCGCGCCGGCGGCATCATGGCCATCCTCGGCGAGCTGGACCGCGCAGGCAAGCTGCACACCGACGTGCCTACCGTGCACACGCCGACGATGAAGGAAGCGCTGGCCCAGTGGGACATTGCGCAGACCACCGACCCCGACGTGCGCCGCTTCTACATGGCCGGCCCTGCCGGCATCCCGACCCAGGTGGCCTTCAGCCAGGAAACCCGCTGGCCCAGCCTGGACCTGGACCGCGCCGAAGGCTGCATCCGCTCCTACGCGCACGCCTTCTCGAAGGAAGGCGGCCTGGCCGTGCTGACCGGCAACATCGCCCTCCACGGCTGCGTGGTCAAGACGGCCGGCGTGGATGACAGCATCCTGGTCTTCGAAGGCAACGCCCACGTCACCGAGTCGCAGGACGAGGCGGTGGAGAACATCCTGGCCGACCAGGTCAAGGCTGGCGACGTGGTCATCGTGCGCTACGAAGGCCCCAAGGGCGGCCCTGGCATGCAGGAAATGCTCTACCCCACGAGCTACATCAAGTCCAAGGGCCTGGGCAAGGCCTGCGCACTGCTGACCGATGGCCGCTTCTCCGGCGGCACCTCGGGCCTGTCCATCGGCCACTGCTCGCCCGAAGCGGCGGCCGGCGGCGCCATCGGCCTGGTGCGCAACGGCGACCGCATCCGCATCGACATCCCGGCCCGCACGATCAATGTGCTGCTGTCCGACGCGGAACTGGCCACGCGCCGCGCCGAGCAGGACGCCAAGGGCTGGAAGCCGGCCCAGCCGCGTCCGCGCAAGGTCTCGGCCGCGTTGAAGGCCTACGCCAAGCTGGTCATGTCGGCCGACAAGGGCGCCGTGCGCGACCTGTCACTGCTGGACGATTGAAGCGGCTTTTTCGCGTGATGGGTGGCTGGTGAGAAGGAAATTCTCCGAACACGGGAGAACCCCTGTGCATTGAAGAAGATTTTCCTCGGTTGGGAGAAGAACAATCCTGCATGAGCATTGGTTCCGCTTCCCCCATCCGCCGCCCCGACTACCGCCTGTCCGACAACCTGTGGGCCAAGGACGGGGTCGTGTTCCTCACCGGCACCCAGTCGCTGGTGCGCCTGCTGGTGATGCAGCGCGAGCGCGACCAGGCGCGGGGCCTGAACACGCAAGGCTTCATCAGCGGCTACCGCGGTTCGCCGCTGGGCATGGTGGACCAGGCGATCTGGAAGGCCGGCAAGAAGTTCACCGAAGCCGGCATCCGCTTCGTGCCGGCTATCAACGAGGAGCTGGGCGCCACGCAGGTGCTGGGCACGCAGCGCGTGGAGCTGGACCCGGAGCGCACGGTGGATGCCGTGTTTGGCATGTGGTACGGCAAGGGCCCCGGCGTGGACCGCGCGGGTGATGCGCTCAAGCACGGCAATGCCTTCGGCTCGTCGCCGCGCGGCGGCGTGGTGGTGGTGGCGGGTGACGACCACGGCTGCGTGTCGTCTTCGATGCCGCACCAGAGCGACCAGGCCTTCCAGGCCTGGGGCATGCCGGTGCTGCAGCCGGCCAGCGTGGCCGAGTACCTGGAGTTCGGCCTTTACGGCTACGAGCTGTCGCGCTACTCGGGCGCCTGGGTCGGCATGGCCGCGCTGTCGGAAGTGGTGGAGAGCGGGGCCACGGTGGACCTGGACCTGGTCAACGCCCGCGCCGCGGCCTGGGTCGATGCGGCCAGCGTCACCGCCGCCACCGGCTACCAGCCGCCAGCGGACGGCCTGCACATCCGCTGGCCGGACCTGCCGTCGCTGGCCATCGAGGCCCGCATGGCCGCCAAGCTGCAGGCCACTGCCGCATTCGCCAAGGTCAACAGCATCGACCGCCAAGTCATAGCGAGCCCGCACGCGACGGTCGGGATCATTACCTGCGGCAAGGCCCACTACGACCTGATGGAAGTGTTGCGCCGGCTGGAGATCTCGCCCGAGATGCTGGCCGAGGCCGGCGTGCGGCTCTACAAGGTGGGCCTGAGCTTTCCCATCGAAACCACCCGGGTGAAGGCCTTTGCGCAAGGCCTGAAGGAGATCCTGATCGTCGAGGAGAAGGGCGCGGTCGTTGAGACGCAGCTGCGCGACCTGTTCTACAACGCGCCGGCCGACGCGCGCCCGGCCCTGGTCGGCAAGCACGACCGCGACGGCAAGCCGCTGGTCTCGGCGCTGGGCGAACTGCGGCCTTCGCGGCTGATCGAGATCACTGCGCACTGGCTGGCCGAGCACTTCGGCGAAGCGCGTTTTGGCGATCACCTGCGCCATGTGCGGGACTTCACGCCGCCCGCATTGCTGTCCAACGGCGGCGACACGGTCAAGCGCCTGCCGTACTTCTGCGCCGGCTGCCCGCACAACACCAGCACAAAGGTGCCTGAAGGATCGACGGCCCGCGCCGGCATCGGTTGCCACTTCATGGCCAACTGGATGAACCGCGACACCGAGGGCCTGATCCAGATGGGCGGCGAAGGCGTGGACTGGATCTCGCATTCGATGTTCACCAAGGTGCCGCACGTCTTCCAGAACCTGGGCGACGGCACCTACTATCACTCGGGCTACCTGGCGGTGCGCCAGGCGGTCGCGGCCAAGGCCGTCATCACCTACAAGATCCTTTTCAACGACGCAGTGGCCATGACCGGCGGCCAGCCGGTGGACGGCGTGATCAGCGTGGACGCGATTGCGCGCCAGATGGAGAGCGAAGGTGTCAAGCAGGTCGTGGTCGTCAGCGACGACATAGCCAAGTACGACGAGATGCGCGAGCGCTTCCCCGCCGGCACCGAGTTCCACGACCGAGCCGAGCTGGACGCCGTGCAGCGCCGCTTGCGCGAGGTGGCCGGCGTCACCGTGCTGATCTACGAACAGACTTGCGCGGCCGAGAAGCGCCGCCGCCGCAAGAAGGGCGAGATGGTCGACCCTGCGAAGCGCCTGTTCATCAACGAGGCGGTCTGCGAAGGCTGTGGCGACTGCACGGTGCAGAGCAATTGCGTGGCCGTGCTGCCGCTGGAAACCGAGCTGGGCCGCAAGCGCAAGATCGACCAGAGCAACTGCAACAAGGACTATTCCTGCGCCAAGGGCTTCTGCCCGAGCTTTGTCGGCGTGACCGGCGGCAAGCTGCGCAAGCGCGCGGGAGCGCTGAGCACCGGCAAGGCGGC
>NZ_VIDT01000529.1 GCF_006519715.1 Ideonella azotifigens | reverse complement strand
TGGGCGGTGGCGCACCGTCTGGCCATGCGAGCCGACGGCAATGACTTGGTGGGCGCGGCAGCCATGCTGGCGCAGCAACTGCTGCACCACGCCGGCCTGCAGCGTGGCCAGCGCGTTGGCGGCCAGTGCTGCGCGGTGCAGTTCGTCCGCGCCGCGCTGGTTCAGCGCCAGCAGTTCCTCGCGCAGCACCGTGGGGAAGGGCGCATGGGCGTGGGCCAGCACCTGCATCGTGGCGCTCTCGCGCTCGAAGGCGGCGAGCACGCCATCAATGCCGTCCAGCGAAGTGCCTGACATCAGGCCGATGTAGAGATCGGCGTTGTCCATGTTCCTCAGCTCGTTGCTTGGCAGCGCGGCGTCATTCGACGCGAGCGGTCTGCTGGCCACGCGTGTCGTTGGCCACGGTCAGCTGGATCTTGGCGGCTTGTGCCAGCGCGGTGAAACGGGCGCGCTGCGATGGGTCGAGCTTGATGGTCTCGGAGGACTTGGCGATCTCCAGCGGATCCTTCTGCAGGCCGCCCACCTTGAACTCGAAGTGCAGGTGCGGTCCGGTGGCCCAGCCGGTCATGCCGACGGCGCCCAGGCGGTCGCCCTGGCTGACGTGCTGGCCTTTCCTCACGTCGATGCGGCTCATGTGGGCATACAGCGTCGTGCGGTCGCCTGCATGGTGGATCTGCACCACGTTGCCGTAGCCGTTCTGTTGGCCGGCGAATTCGACGGTGCCGTCGCCGACGCTGCGGATCGGCGTGCCCATCGGTGCACCGTAGTCCACGCCCAGGTGGGCTTTCCAGATCTTCTGGATCGGGTGGAAGCGCATCGAGAACCCGGAGGTCACACGCGAGAACTCCATCGGGCTGGCCAGGAAGCTGCGGCGCTTGCTCTCGCCGTTCAGGTCGAAGTAGCCGCCCTTGCCTTCGCCGAACCACACCGCCTGGTGCGGATGGCCGTCATTGATGAATTCGGCGGCCAGCACGCGGCCGCTGCCCTGGTTCCAGGTGATGGGTTCGCCGTCGGCCGTCAGGTGCTCGTAGACGACGCTGAAGGTGTCGCCCTTGCGCAGCTCGCGGCGGAAGTCGATGTCGGTCGAGAACAGCTCGGCGATCTGGGTGGCGACCGCGTCCGGGATGTTGGATTCGTCGGTCGCGGCAAACAGCGAACTGCGGATCGTGCCACTGGCCAGGCGCTGGGTCGATTCCAGCGGCGCCTGTTCCAGATGCGATTGCCAACGGCCCTGCGCGTCGCGCTCGATGGTCAGCCGGCTGAAGCGGGCCTGGCCCTGGCTGTCGTCGTCGGTCGCGAAACGCGCGACCAGCGATGCCAGCCGGCCGCTGCCGCTCAGCGAGGCGGTGATCATCTTGCCGGGCCGGCCCTCGACCAGCTTGCGGCCGATCGGGTCCAGGCGCAGCCACTGGACCGCGGCCGCATCGGCCACGCCCAGGCGCTGCATCAGGCTGTCCAGTGTGTCGCTGGGGCGGGTGATGTCGCTGCGGTTGAGCTGCAGCTCGGCGTCGGCCAGGGCCTCGAGCTGAGGCGCCAGCGCTTCGGGGGTGACGGTTTGCACCACCAGGCGCTTGGGCAGGTCGGCCGCGTCAGGCGCCATCGGCGCGATGCCGAAGGCGGTCACGCCAGTGCCGGCCAGCAAGGCCAGGATGGCGGCGGAAAAACCGCGGGGATGCGAGTGGATGAACTGTGCTGCGGGCGCCAGGGCGCGCTGCAGGGCGGAAAGAGAGGGTGTGCCCGACGACTTCAATCTTCAGCGGAGCTGCATGCTCCGTCCTGTGTGCGGCGTGCACGCCAAAGCGTGCACCATGTGCCAAGACGGCAAAACCGGGCGCCATGCGCCTGCCGTCATCCACCATCCTGCAGCCCCGTAGAATCGCGGTCCTTGCTCGGAAGCAAGAACTCCTTCTCCACTCGTTTCCACCCGCTTTTTGTCCGTTGTTCGTGCGGTGCTGCCGGCTCGAAAAAAGAATCGGCGGAGTATACCTGTGACACTTCCGCCAAAAGGCGCGCCCGAACCGGGCAAACACCTGCTATTTACACCGATGTCCGAATCCGCTGCCATGCCGGCGCCCGTTGGCGCCAACCCGTCTGACAGCGCAGCTGCTGCGGCCGTTTCCCTGAGCGACGGCGTGCGCGAAGCGCTGGCCATCAGCCAGCGCGGCTGTGCCGAGCTGCTGCCGCAGGCGGACTGGGTGAAGAAGCTCCAGCGTTCCGAAGCCACCGGCCAGCCCTTGCGCATCAAGCTGGGGCTGGACCCCACTGCGCCTGACATCCATATCGGCCACACAGTGGTGCTGAACAAGATGCGCCAGCTGCAAAACCTGGGGCACACGGTCATATTTCTCATCGGCGACTTCACGTCGATGATCGGCGACCCGTCCGGCCGCAACGCCACCCGCCCGCCGCTGACGCGCGAGCAGATCGAGGCGAATGCCAAGACCTACTACCAGCAGGCCTCGATGGTGCTGGATCCTGCCCGCACCGAGATCCGCTACAACAGCGAGTGGAGCGACCCGCTGGGTGCCCGCGGCATGATCGAGCTGGCCGCCAAGTACACGGTGGCCCGCATGCTGGAGCGCGACGACTTCACCAAGCGCTTCCAGTCCAACACCCCCATCTCGCTGCACGAGCTGCTGTACCCGTTGATGCAGGGCTACGATTCGGTGGCGCTGAAGAGCGACCTGGAACTGGGCGGCACCGACCAGAAGTTCAACCTGCTGGTGGGCCGCGCACTGCAGGCCGAATACGGCCAGGAGCCGCAGTGCATCCTGACCATGCCGCTGCTCGAAGGCCTGGACGGCGTCGAGAAGATGTCCAAGTCCAAGAACAACTACATCGGCATCACCGAGCCGGCCAACAGCATGTTCGCCAAGACGCTGTCGATCAGCGACGAGCAGATGTGGAAGTGGTTCACGCTGCTGTCCTTCCGCTCCGAAGCCGAGATCGCGCAGCTCAGGGCCGAGGTTGAAGGCGGGCGCAACCCCAAGGACGCCAAGGTCATGCTGGCCAAGGAAATCACCGCGCGCTTCCACAGCGCTGCAGCGGCCGACGCTGCCGAGGCCGATTTCCAGAACCGAGCCAAGGGCGGCATCCCGGACGACATTCCCGAACTGACGCTGAGCGGCGCGCCGATGGGCATTGGCGCGCTGCTGAAGGCGGCCAACCTGGTGGCCAGCAACGGCGAAGGCCTGCGCATGGTCGAGCAGGCTGGCGTGCGCATTGACGGCACCGTCATCAGCGACAAGGGCCTGAAAGTCCAGCCCGGCACTTTTGTCGTGCAAGTCGGCAAGCGCAAGTTCGCACGTGTCACTTTGAGCTGAAACAACATGCAGCCCGGGTAAGCTCGCGGCTCCTCCGGCCGAGCCGGAATTTTTCAGGACCGACGAGATGACCCGTTCCCTGCGTTCTTCGCTGACCCTTGCCGCGGCCTGCGCCGTGGCCCTGCTGTCCGGCGCCGCACATGCGGCCGACCCCGCGCCCGTGACCACGGCCTCCGGCCTGGTCTACACCCCGCTCAAGGAAGGCACCGGCGCCAGCCCGTCGGCCACCGACAAGGTCAAGGTGCACTACCGCGGCACGCTGATGGACGGCAAGGAGTTCGACAGCTCCTACAGCCGCAACGAGCCGGCCGAGTTCCCGCTGAACCGCGTGATCCCTTGCTGGACCGAAGGCCTGCAGCGCATGAAGGTTGGCGGCAAGGCGAAGCTGACCTGCCCGCCGGGCATCGCCTACGGCAGCAAGGGCGCTGGTGGTGGACTGATTCCGCCGAACGCCACACTGAACTTCGAAGTCGAGCTGCTGGGCATCAACGGCAACTGAGCAGGAAGTTTCATGGGTTGACCTGGCGCAGCGTTTGGCCCACCGCGTCGGCCCAGGCGGGCTCTGCCTGCTCGGCGCGGCGCCAGGCCTGCTGCGCCGCCTGCCTTGCGGCTTCGGGCTGGCCCAGTTCCCAGC
>NZ_VIDT01000528.1 GCF_006519715.1 Ideonella azotifigens | reverse complement strand
GCACAGGCCACGGTCACAGCCGCCGGCATCCATTGCCCGCTCGTCACCGGTGCCGGCACCGGCAGCTTCACCTTCGAAGCCGCCAGCGGCCTGTGGGGCGAACTGCAAGCCGGCAGCTACCTCTTCATGGACCGCGACTACGCCGAGAACCAACCCGCCCCCGGCGCCCCGGTCTTCGAGCAGGCACTGTTCATCAAAAGCCAGGTCATCAGCCGCGGCGAGGCCCACGCCGTCGTCGACGCTGGCCACAAGACCTACGCCATCGACAGCGGCCTGCCAACGGTCTGGCAGCGCAGCGACCTGACCGTCACCAACGGCGGCGACGAACACGGCATCCTGCATCCCGCGCCGCATGCCAGCGCGGATGTGCTGCCGCAGCTCGGCGACATCGTCTGGCTGGTGCCGGGGCACTGCGACCCAACGGTCAATTTGCACGACCACCTTGTCGCTGTGCGCGGGGGCTTGAGCGACGGGGTGGTCGAGACGGTGTGGGCGGTGGATGCGCGGGGTTGCGTGAGCTGACCAAGCCGATTTGCTGCCGGCGGTTAGTGTTAAGAGTCGTGAAGTAGTTCGCGATTTGTTAAATTTCAGACCGCGATCCCCCAAGTAAGGGGAAGAGAGCCTGAGATAGCGCCATCGCGCGGATGCTAGATTCCGTCGCGCTTTCCAAACCGACCATAAAAACACGGGTCGCGCCACGTGGATTTGTCATTCAAAAGGGAGTGCCCCGCACCATGCGTGCCACGGGCCTTGAGGGAGTCGAAATGAAGAAGCGCCCGTGGCATGGCTACTTGGCTTGCCGATGTTGGTGGTCGCCTGTGACGGCGGCTGGTCGTAGTCTTGCCCCGCAGCGATGTCGAGCATCGGTGCTGCACCCTCCGACCAGGTTGTCACCGAGGGACAGTCGGGCAAGTTTCATATTCACGGCCCGCGTTCATTGGCAACTCTCTGCGGCAACGCGGGAGAGACTTGCTGACCCCGTTTACCCGATTGCCGCGCACCCTCTTTTGATTGCCGGACGCGCCAGTCTCAAAATTTTTGCGGAGCCCGGCGAGGGCTCAAGGAGAAACCATGACCTCAAATCGTCTGCTCGCGCCAGCCTTGTTTGTTGCGATCCTATCCACGGTAGCTAGCGGCTTTGCGACTGCGGCGGATCCAACAGCAGACGCCTCGACTGCGCCGTCGTCCCCGGCTGAGCCCGCCAAGGCTGCCGCAACACCGAAGATCGAATTCGCCAAGCTTCGGTCGAAGATTGTTCCGGGTGAAAAGATCGGGCATTTGGAAGGCGGGTTTTTCTGCTTCAACAATGGTGACCAACATGCTTCAGATCGCTTTGAGTCGGTGGTCAGTGGCTTTGCGGAAGCAGCTTTCAAAATCGAGTTGAAGGCCCAAGGATTGACCGGTTCTTCAACCGAAGTGTCTGCGTTCGACACGTCGCAACCCTCCGATGCCGATTTTCGAGTCGGCGGTGTGATCTCCAATTTCAACGATTCGGAATGTACATATCCAAGCGGTCGCAAGGGTGTGATTGAGCTCACGATCAAGTGGGACCTTTTTTCGACACGACAGCAGCGCGTCGTCTTCAGCAAGACGGTGTCTTCTGCGGAGCGCATCCCTGGCTTCGAGAACATCACGGGGCGCGACTTCATGTTGCGCGCGTTCGGTCGCAACCTGCGCGACCTGTTGACTGACGCGGACGCAAAGGCCATCTTCTCAGGCAACCTGCCAGCGCTGCCGCCGGTGACTTTGTCGCCGATGCACCTGCCAGCAAGTCGTGTCCAACTGGGTGGCACGCAGACCAATGCTGCTCGATTGCGCACCGCCGTCGTGACCATCTTGAGCGACAAGGGGTCGGGTACCGGCTTTTATGTGTCCGATGGCTACGTGCTGACGAACAAGCACGTGGTGGGGCAATCCAAGTACGTAAAGATCAAGTTGGACGATGGCAAGGAGGTTGTTGGGGAACTGGTCCGCGAGGATGGCCCGCGTGACGTGGCCTTGTTGAAGACCGAGTCCGTCGCGGTTCCTTCGCTGAGCCTGCGGCTTGCGGACCCTGCTGTCGGCGAGGATGTCTACGCCATCGGCACGCCACTCTCGCAGAAGCTGGCTGGCACGTTCACGCGTGGCGTGCTCAGCGGCGTGCGTGAGTCTGAGGGCGTCCGCTTCTACCAGAGCGACGTGGCCGTCAATCCCGGCAACAGCGGCGGTCCGCTGCTCGATGCTGCGGGCAATGCAGTGGGCATCACCACCTTCAAGCTGAACAGCGCATCCGGCCTGGCGTTTTTCGTGCCCCTGCGGGATGCAGCAGAGCGTCTGGCGCTGATATTCGATGCGCCCTTGAACTGAGGCAGCTCCCTCAGCGGCGTGGCATCGGATCCCATCCACAGCCACTGTGGACAACCATGTGCCCAAGCGGTGCCCAGCGGCGCCAAGTCCTTGTCGCCGCTGGGCTTTGCTTGCGGTGCCCCGGGATTGAGCACCGAAATCGACGGACGAAAGCGTGGCCCGCGCGGGCGCAGCCCCGAGGCTGCATCCGCATGGGCGCGGGTTCAGCCCGCGGTACCTGCAGGCGCGTGGCACGCCGAAGCATCCGTCCGAGCTGCTGCCGGCCGCCGCTGCACCGCGAGCGCTGGCTGGACATGGCGTGGTCGGCTACAGGGCCGCGCCCTACCTGCAGAGCGGGCAATTGCGCGAGGTGCTGGCGGACTGGAGCCGCCCGCTCACGCCGCTGCACCTGGTCTATCCCGGCAATCGCCAGCTGAATGCCAAGCTGCGTGTGTTCGTGGATTGGGCGGTCGAGATTTTTGCCGGGATGGACGCCGCCACACGCTGAAAAAAGCGGCAACCACCGTCCACAGCCGCTGTGGACAAGCTTGTGTCCAAGCCGTGACCAGCGGCGCCAAGTCCTTGTGGCTGTGGCGTTTTCCTTGCCGTGCTCCCGGTTTGAGCAGGGGTCAGCTCGACACGTCCTTGGTTCGTGTGCGCGAGACGGCCGACATGATGCCGATGCCCAGCACGATCAGGCAGGTGATGCCGATGTACAGCGGCGCAATGCCCACTGCGACCATGCCCCAGGCCACGCCGGCCACCAGCAGCACGAGCCCGATCAGGAAGATTGCAAACGACATGGGGAACTCCTTTGAACGCCGGGGGCAGGGCACGGCGTGGATTGCACTTTAGGGGCCCGCTCCCTGGCCGCGCATCAGCCAAGCGCGGAGGCTGGCGTAGGGCCCGACCTACGGCGGGCCCTCACTCGTCCTGGAAGCCGCTGGCCTTGACCCCGCCGGCCCAGCGCAGCGCCTCGGCCTTCACCAACCGGCCGCTGCTACCGTGCCTGGGCGCTTTCCCGCAATCGCAACCACAGCGCCACCAGCAGTCCGGCCGCCGCAGCCAGGCAGCCCACCAGGTACACGCTGGACAGGCCGGCGCTGTCCGCCAGCAGCCCGGCCAACGGCCCGGTGAGGCCGTAGGCCAGGTCCTGGAAGGCCGAGAAGCCGCCCATGGCCGTGCCGCGCAGCGGCGGCGCCACGCGCTGCACCACCTCGCGGCCCATGGCCGGGAAGATCATCGAGCAACCCAGGCCGGTCAGGAAGGCGCCAGCCAGCGCCAGGGCCGGCGTGGTGGCCTGCCAGATCAAACCCTGGCCCAGCGTTTCCACCACCAGCGAACCGATGGCCACTGGCAGCCCGCCGATGCGGTCCGGCAGCCGGCCGAACAGCACGCGTACCAGCACAAAGCCGGCACCAAACGCCGTCAGCCCAAGGCCGGCATGCGGCCAGTGGCGGTCCAGGAAACTCAGGCTGAAAAACGCGCCAATGGCCGCAAAGCCAATGCCCTGCAGGCAGACCACGAGGCCGTGGGCCCAGATCTGGCCCAGCACCTTGCGCAGCGAAGGCCGCTGCGCAGCTGACGGCACCGCCACCACGGGCAGGCCACGCACCGCCAGCCAGCCCAGTGCGGGCAACAGCGC
>NZ_VIDT01000527.1 GCF_006519715.1 Ideonella azotifigens | reverse complement strand
CGCTGGTTGCGCTGCTGCAAGCGCTGGACGCTGCTGCGGCCGTCAAGCCTCAGGCCTGAGAAGCTGTGAACGGATCACCCGAACCCGCCTGGGCCGCCAAAACGCGCCCCCTCGTCGTTGCAAATGCTCGCTGTAGCCCGAGCTACAGCTGTGCTTTGCGCCTAGATCGGGCTCGTTTTGACAACCCCTTCGGGCCCGGCCGATTCATTCACTGCTTCTGAGCTTCAGACCCGGCCCGCGTCCACGTCCTTCAGGAAGCGGACGCGTGTCGGCCATGCCGGTGGTTTGGTTGTCGTACAGCCACGCCAATTGATGTCTTCAAAATTCGGGACACAAGCCCCCGTTCGGGCTGAGCCCCCCGTTCGGGCAGAGCTTGTCGAAGCCAGCTGTCCTTCGACAAGCTCAGGACGAACGGGCAAGGGGCCCTCAGGGCGAACGGGTGAGAGGCACTTCGATGGGCTCAGCGCGAACGGACTCAAAACTGTCTCACTGAGAGCGGATTCAAAACTGTCTCGAATAAGGGTTCCTCAATGGACGAAGGGCCCGATTCAGCGTTGGCCCTGCAGCACCGCCACGCCCTCGGCGTCCAGGTTCACCTCGCTGGTGGCGGCGCCGTCCTTGTGTTGGTCCAGCAACGAGCTCATCGCCGTCGGTAGCTTCACCTGTTGCGACTGCTGGCCGTGGTTGATCAGCACGACCACGCGGTGCGTCGCGTCGCCCCGCACGCAGACTTCAACCTCGGCGGGCACGCCGGGCATCGGCGCGGAGACGGCAGCCTCGCGCAGCCATCCGGCCGTGAGGCGGTCCAGCAGGGCCTCGTCCAGCCAGGCGCCCACGTAGGTGATGCGGCCCTGGCCGACACGGCGGGTCAGGACCGTGGGCTGGCCGTCCAGCCAGCCGTTGGACTTGCCGTAGCGCAGCCGCACTTCGGTTTGCGCGTTGTTGGCCTGCAGTTGCTCGGCCCAGATGCTGGCGCTGCCGGCGGGCATGTCGCCGGCACCTTCGCCGCCGACCACCGGTACCGGCTTGTCCAGCGCGTAGAACTGCGCCACCTTGCCGCCGAGCAGCTCGGCCAGGGGGCCAGGCTGGCGTTGCGGGTGCAGGCCGTTGTCGGCGTTCTTCATCGCGCTGCGCGGGCCGAGCACCAGGTGGCCGCCTTGCGCCACATAGGCCTTCAGCAGGGCCGCCTGCGCATCGGTGAGGACGTTGAGCGAGGGCGCGACCACGAGCTTGTAGCGCGCCAGCGGTGCCAGTGCCGAGACCACGTCGACCACCTGTGCCTGCGCGCGCAGCGGCCGGTAGAAGGCCTTCATTTCGGCCACCGGATCGAACTCGGCCGAGTGCTTCTGGAAACCGAGCGCCCAGCGGCTGTCGAAGTCGTTGATCAGTGCCACGTCGGCCTGCGGCGTGGTGCCGGCCAAGGCCTGGCCGGCCTGGGCGAACTCGGCGCCGACCTGCTGGATCTCGCTGTACACCGGCACGGGCTCGCCGTCCGCACCCACCAGCGTGCCGTGGTACTCCTCCTGCCCGTTGGGTGCCGCGCGCCACTGCCAGTAGGCGACCGCGTCCGCACCGTGGCCGACCGCCTGCCAGGCCATGGCGCGCACCTCGCCCTTGTGCAGCGCCACGTTGGTGGCGCGCCAGTTGACGAAGCCGGGCTGGGTTTCCATCACCCAGAAGTTGCGCTGCTTGTAGCCTCGGGTGAGGTCGTGGCGCGCCGCGTTGTCCACCCAGTCGTAGCGCTCGCCGGCCACGTAGTCGTCCCAGGCGGCAATGTCCAGCGCCTGGTGCACGGTGTAGGCATCGAAGCCGGCGAACCAGCCCATGGTGTTGGTGGTGATGAACTGGCGCGGGTCGGCGTGCGGGCGGATCGCATCGACCTGGTTGATCGAGTAGTCCTTCCAGGTCTCGCTGACGAAGCGTTTCCAGTCCAGCAGCAGGGCAGGGTTCTCGTCGGCCGCGCGCACGGGGATCTGCGCGAAGTCGTTGTAGGTCTGGCTCCAGTAGGCCGTTGCCCAGCGTTCGTTGAGCGCGGCGATGCTGCCGTATTTGCGTGCCAGCCAGGCGTGGAATTGCTGCTTGGCCTCGGGGTCGAACGAGTCTTCGGCGTATTCGTTGTCCAGCTGCCAGCCGACCACGTTCGGGCTGTGTCCATAGCGCCGCGCCATTTGTTCGGCGATGGCATGGGCGAAGCCGCGGTAGCGCCGGCTGGCGAACGAGAACTGCTGGCGGTTGCCGTGCTCGTCGCGCACGCCGTCCGCGGTCATGCGCAGCGTGTCGGGGTATTTCTGGGTGAGCCACGCAGGCGGCGCGGCGGTCGGCGTGCCCAGCACCACGACCATGTGGTGGCGCGCCGCAGCGGCGATGGCGTGGTCCAGCCAGGCGAAGTCGTATTCGCCCTCGCGCGGCGCCATCCGGCTCCAGGCGAACTCGCCGATGCGCACCAGCTTGATGTGCGCAGCCTCCATCAGCGTGAGGTCATGCTCCCATTGCGCTTCGGGCCATTGCTCGGGGTACCAGGCCGCGCCGAGCAGCAGTGGCGGCGCTTCTGCGTAGCGGGTCGCCTGGGCCTGCGCTTGCGGGATCAGCGCGAGGGGCAATGCCAGAGTCGTTGCGAGCAGCCAAGCGATGTTTGACAAACGGGTACTGGCGGCGGCACGTCGTGGCATGGGGCGTTCCGGGTTGGGGAGTTGGCAGTGCTGGACGCAGGCCGCTCAGGCACGTCCCGCGTCCACGTCCTTCAGGAAGCGGATCAGCCCGGTCATGTAGGTGGCCTGGTCGTCGTACAGCGCCATGTGGGCGCCATTCGGGCAGTGCAGGTAGCGGCCGCGGCGCACGCGCTTGGCGATGAGCTGCATCTGTGCGGGCTCCATAGTGTCGTGCTGGGCGCCAATGGCCAGCGTGGGCACCTGGATCCTGGGCAGGTCGGCAATGCGGTCCCAGCGTTCGAGCTTGCCGCTGGCGCCCATTTCGCTGGGGCCTTGCATGGGCACGTAGATCTTGCGGTTCAGGCGCGAGAAGCTGCGCAGCACCGGCTCGGGCCACTGGTCTTCGGGCATGCGCAGCACGTGCTGCACGTAGAAGTGCTTCATCAGCAATTCCTCGTACTGCGGGTCCTCGAAGCGGCCTTCTTTCTCCAGCGCCAGGATCTGCTTGAGGGCACCCTGGTCCATCGCGGGCATCAGCACCTCATGGGCGTAGCGGTTGTACTCGGGGATGCTGGCGACCATGTTGGAGATCACCAGGCCCTTGAGGTGCTGCTGGTGCTGCAGTGCGTATTCGACGGCCAGCAGGCCGCCCCAGGAGTGGCCCAGCAGGTAGAAGTCCTTGGGCCCCAGGCCCAGCGCCCGCCGCACCTGTTCGACCTCGTCCACATAGCGCGGCAGGTCCACCAGCGAAGGGTCGTCCGGCTGGTCGCTGTAGGCCGAGCCGAGCTGGTCGTAGTAGATGAACTCGATGCCGGCCTGCGGCAGGAAACTCTCGAAGGCCTCGAAGTATTCGTGCGTGGCGCCCGGGCCGCCGTGCAGCAGCAGCAGGCGGATGCGCGGAGCATGGCCCGTGCTGGGCCCCACGCGCTTGGTCCAGACGCGGAACGTGCCCTTGGCCGTCTGGATCGGCACCATCTGCACGCCGCCGGTTTTCACGGCCGGTGCTGCGGGCTTGCTGGATGCCGTGGCCGCGCTGGCACCCATCGGCAAGCTCAGCCCGGCCAGCGCTGCGGCCGGCAGGGCGGCGACACACAGGCGGCGGACCGGATCAGGCGCTTGCATTTCGGGCGAGGGTTTGGTGGCGGTGGGCAGGCGTTGTGGCATGACGGAACGACATGGGGGTCAAGGTGCGTCGCATGCTAGCCCAGCACGGGCCTCACGCCGTGCTTGCGTTGACTGCCTCGGCCACTGCCTGCAATGCGCGGCCGCAGTCGTCCCTCGTCAAGCCACCGCCCAGGCACAGCCTCAGCCCCTCGGGCGGCTGGCG
>NZ_VIDT01000526.1 GCF_006519715.1 Ideonella azotifigens | reverse complement strand
GATGGCAGACGCCTATGCCGACGAAGGCTTCTGCCGCGCCGTCGTTGCGGCCATGGGCGCCGGGCTGGACGCGGCCGGCGAAGTGGGCGAGTTCCGCTTCCGCGCCACGCGCGCCTTTGCCGAACTGGGCGGCGAGGAAGTCGGCAGTCTGGCCGTCACCCGCGTGAAGGCGCAGACCAGCAACACCATCGTCACGCTGGGCGACAGGCTGTTCCTCAAGGGCTACCGCCGCGCGCGCGCCGGGCAGAACCCGGAAGTCGAGATGGGCCGCTTCCTGACCGAGGTGGCGCAGTTCCCGAACTGCGTGCCGCTGGCCGGCACGCTGGAGCATGTGGACAGCGAAGGCCGCTGCACCACGCTGGCCTGCCTGCAGGCCTATGTCGTCAACCAGGGCGACGGCTGGGCCTACAGCACCCACTACCTGCAGCGCTACCTGGAGCTGTGCATGGCCAGCGGCGAGCCGCCGCAAGGCCACGCCGGCTACCTGGCGCTGATCCGCACGCTGGGCCAGCGCACGGCCGAGCTGCACCAGGCCCTGGCCAAACCGACCGGCGACCCGGCCTTCGACCCCGAGCCACTGACCGCCACGGACCTGCAGGCCCATGTGCAGCGCCTGGCCGCCGAAGGCGAAGCCGTGCTGGACAAGCTGCAGGCGCGCCAGGGCGAACTCACCGGCGCCTGCGGCAACGAGGTGGCCGGCGTGCTGGCGCTGCGCGAGCACCTGCTGGAGCGCCTCACGGCCCATGCCACCCAGCCGCCCGCAGCATGGAAGACCCGCTACCACGGCGACTACCACCTGGCCCAGGTGCTGCTGACCAAGGACGACTTCGTCATCACCGACCTCGAAGGCGAGCCCGGCCGCAGCGTGGACGAGCGCCGGGCCAAGGACTCGCCGCTGCGCGACGTGGCCGGCATGCTGCGCTCGTTCAGCTACGCCCGCCTGGCCGCGTTGCGCGCCGCAGCCACCACCAGCGAACACATGGCCCAACTGGCGCCGCTCTCGCAACAATGGGAAAGCGAAGCCCGCACCGCCTTCCTGGCCGGCTACGATGAAGCGGCCCGCTCCAGCACCTCGGCCGGCGGCCTGGCCCTGTACGACCATGCGCTGCTGCCCGGCCAGGGCCTGCTCGGGCTGTACGAGCTGGAGAAAGCCTTCTACGAACTGCGCTACGAGCTGGACCATCGGCCCGACTGGGCCTGCATCCCTTTGCAAGGCATGCTGGGCCTGGTCGAACAAGCTTCGGCCGGCTGACAGGCCGCTCAACGAAAGGACCGCCCCCGTGTTGCTCACGACCAGCCCGTCCCCGCCGCTCACCGGCCACGCACTGATCGATGAAGGCACTCGCCGCTCGTGGCAACTGCTGGAACGCAATCTGTCGCCGCAAGGCGTGCTGGCGGCCAGCCGCACCGCCGCGGCCGAGGCGCGCAGCTACACCCGCATCTTCGGCCGGGACGCCGCCATCTGCGTGCTGGCCATGGCCGGCAGCGGCCTGCCGGCGCTGGAGCGCGCCGCTGTGGACAGCCTGGCCTCGCTGGTGCAGTTCCAGGCGCCCAACGGGCAGATCCCGAAGTACGTGGACCCGGAAGGCCGGGACGCCGACTTCTGGTACCTCGGCTGCATCGACGCCACGCTGTGGTGGCTGATCGCGCTGCAGCATGTGCGACAAACCAGCCCGCTGGCACACGAGACCGAGGCCTGGGCGCCGCAGGTCGCACTCGCCATCCAGTGGCTGCAGGCCCAGGAGCACCAGCGCTTTTTCCTGCTGCAGCAGAACGAGGCCAGCGACTGGGCCGACATCATGCCGCGCTCGGGTTTCGTGCTGTACACCAACGCGCTGTGGTTCCAGGTCAAGACGCTGTACGGATTGCCGCAACAGAGTGAAACCCGCTACCACTTCAACCACCTGTTCCACCCTCAGCAGGGCGACCTGCCGGACTACCGCCGCGCCCGGCTGCTGAGCCACTACGCCCGGCGCGAGCGCCGGCACCCCGAGCTGTACCTCAGCTTCGTGAACCTCTCGTTTGCCGGTGACGAGGGCGACGTGTTCGGCAACCTGCTGGCCGTGTTGTACGGCCTGGCCAACCGGCCGATGGCGCAGCAAATCCTGCGCGCGCTGCAGCAGGCCGGCGTGGCCGATCCGCACCCGGTTCGGGTGGTCACCACGCCGATTGCCGAAGACGACGAACTCTGGCGCGCCTACATGGGCCGCCACCAGCAGAACCACCCGCACCAGTACCACAACGGCGGCATCTGGCCCTTCGTCGGCGGCTTCTGGGTCATGGCACTGGCCAAGCTCGGCCAGGCCTCTGCAGCACGCGACGCATTGGTCCGCCTGGCCGAGGTCAACCGCATGGACGACTGGCGCTTCACCGAATGGCTGCACGGCCAGACGCTGGCACCGATGGGCATGCTGGGCCAGAGCTGGAATGCCGCGACCTACCTGCTGGCGCAACGCGCGCTGGGCGGCAAATCCGCCCCTGCATCGCTGCCCGAAGGCTGACGGCGCCCCGGCTGGCACAGCCCTTGTAACGGCATGCCGATTGCCGTCTCCGTTGAAACCCTCTTTCTTTCAACGGCCCTCGCGGGGAGCGACATGGCATCGATACACAAGACCTTGGGCATTGTCCTGGCTGGCGGCCAGGGCACGCGCTTGCATGCGCTGACACATCAGCGCTGCAAGCCGGCGGTGCCATTCAACGGCAAGCACAGGCTGGTGGATTTCGTGCTCAGCAACCTGCTGAACTCCGGGCTGACTTCGGTGCACCTGCTGGTGCAGTACCAGGCGCAGTCGCTGGTCGAGCATGTGCGCCAGGCGTGGAGCTCGGCGCCTTACCTGCCGCCGCACTTCGTCAACCTGGTGCCGCCAGCACCGACCAGCGAACACGGCTACCTGGGCACCTCTGACGCGGTGTGGCAGAACATCCGCCTGATCGAAGAGGCCGCGCCGGATCACGTGGCCGTGTTCGGTGCCGACCACGTGTACCGCATGGACCTGCGCCAGATGCTGGACGCCCATGTGCGCAACCGGGCCGACGTGACGGTCGCCACCGTGCCGGTGCCGTGCGAGCACTGCAGCGGCTTTGGCATCGTCGAGACCGACGCGCAACTGCGCATCACCGACTTCCGCGAGAAGCCGCAGCAGACGCGCGGCATGGCCTCGCGCCCCACGCATGCGCTGGCCTCGATGGGCAACTACCTGTTTTCCACCGAGGTGCTGCTGCGTGAACTGCGCCGCGGCGCAGAAGCCGGCGAAACCGATTTCGGCACCCACCTGCTGCCGCGCCTGGTCAAGGGCCACCGCCTGCTGGCCTACGACTTCGCGGAGAACCAGGTGCCCGGCACGCATGCCTTTGAGGAGCCCGCCTACTGGCGCGACGTGGGCACCATCGACGCCTACTTCGAAGCCCACCTGGACACGCTGGGCGTGCAGCCGCGCTTTCGCATGACCAATCCGCAGTGGCCGATCTACGGCTCGCAGGATGCATCGGAGTCGGCCCAGATCGAGGCCGGGCTGATCCGCCGCTCGGTGGTCGGTTCCGGCTGCGTGGTCGACGGTGCGCGGCTGGACCATGCGACGCTGCGCCGCGCGGTGCACCTGCAGCCCGGCGCCGAGCTGGACCATTGCATCGTGATGGACCGTTGCGTGATCGGCGCGGGCGCCTCGCTGCGCCGGGTCATCGTCGACCAGGACAACCACGTCCCGCCGGGCGAGCGCATCGGCCACGACGAAGCCTACGACCGCATGCGCTTCCACGTCAGTCCCAGCGGTGTGGTGGTGGTGCCGCGCGGCCATTTCCGCAGGCCGGCATGATCGAAGACGACACCCGAGTTGACACGGCACCCGGTTCGGCGGCTCAGCCTCGCCTCGGGTTTGAACACGGCATGCCGTTCGGCGCGAACCTGCTGCCGGACGGTGGCGCGCGCTTTCGGCTTTGGGCACCGGCCCCGCTGGAGGTTTCGCTGCGCTTCGAAGGCC
>NZ_VIDT01000525.1 GCF_006519715.1 Ideonella azotifigens | reverse complement strand
CCGGCATCACCACCTACTCTCCTCTGCGCCAGTGGGGCGTGGGCAAGGGCACGATGCGCTCGACGCCGCCGCGCTTGATGGCTTCCTTGGGCATGCCGAAGACCACGCAGCTCTCTTCGTCCTGGGCCACGGTGCGGGCGCCGGCGTTGCGCATTTCCAGCAGGCCGGCGGCGCCATCGTCGCCCATGCCGGTCATGATGATGCCGAGCGCATTCACGCCGGCGGCCTTGGCCACCGAGCGGAACATCACGTCGACCGAGGGCCGGTGGCGGTTGACCAGCGGCCCGTCGACCACCTCGACCATGTACTGCGCGCCGCTGCGCTTCATCAGCACGTGCTTGCCGCCGGGGGCGATCAGCGCGCGGCCGGGCACGATGCGGTCGTTGGTCTCGGCTTCCTTGACCTGGATCTGGCAGATGCTGTCCAGCCGGGCCGCGAAGGCGGCGGTGAATTTCTCCGGCATGTGCTGCACGATCAGGATGCCCGGCGAGACGCGCGGCAGCATGGTCAGGACTTCTTCCAGTGCCTGCGTGCCGCCGGTGGAAGTGCCGATGGCGATCACGCGTTCGGTGGTCTGCGCCATCGCGCGCGGGCTGCCCGAGGCGGGGGCCAGGATCACGTCGGCGGTGTGCTTGACCGGCGCGGTCAGCGGCGCTGCGCCTTCGGCCCGCGGCGAGAGCCGGCGCACATTGGCGCGCGCGGCGGCCTTGACGGTCGAGACCAGGTCGTTGCTGGCTTCGACCAGGAACTGCTTCAAGCCCAGCTTGGGCTTGGTGACGATGGCCACCGCACCGGCGGCCATGGCTTCGAGCGTGGTCTTGGCGCCTTTTTCGGTCAGCGTCGAGCAGATGACGACAGGCGTCGGCCGCTCGCTCATGATCTTGCGCAGGAAGGTGATGCCGTCCATGCGGGGCATTTCCACGTCCAGCACGATCACGTCGGGCCACTGCTGCTTCATGCGCTCCATGGCCAGCAGCGGGTCTGCCACCGCGGCAATCACCACGATGCCGGGCGTTGCGCTCAGCATGCCGGCGACGACCTGCCGTACGACGGCGGAATCGTCGACCACCATGACCTTGATAGCAGCTTGCATTGTTGACTGTCTCCGGCGGCGCGGGGCCGCTCAGCTTGAAGTGGACGGGGGCGCGGACGGCAACGGTGTGCCAAGCGGGAAGGGCAGGGCAGGCAGCACCGGGGACTCGGTCTGCACCGCCATTTGGCGCGCCCACACGTCGCCGCTGCCCACGTCGAAGATGATCTGGCGGTGGCCGTTGCCAAACAGGCTTTCGGACACCACCTGGATGCCATGGCCCTGCAGCAGCCTGCGCGCTGCTTCGCCGTTGCGCCGGCCAATGCCCATCTGGCTGCTGGGCTTGTTCTCGGGGAACATTTCGCCGCCGCCGAAGATCTTGGCCTGGCAGTCGGCGGGCTTCACGTCACGCCGGGCCAGCAGGTCCAGCATCAGGCGCAAGGCCTCGTCGGCATAGCGGCCATCCAGCGTCTCGTCGGCGTGGCGCGACCGGCCGCGCTTGGCCAGCAGGAAATGCGACATCGCGCCCATGCGCCTGGTGGCGCACCACAAGGTGATGGACACACAGGAGCCCAGCAGCGTGCGGATGCGGTGCTGCGCGTCGCCGACAAAAAATTCGCCCGGCTGCAGGAAGACATCGCCCTGCCTGCCGGAAGGCGGCGGCGCGGGGCTCTGGGAAGGGTCCATGGCCAGTCAGCCGCAGCGGGCTTGGCTTGCCAGCGTACAGCTGCCGGGCGTCTGTTGAAGGGGGCGGAAGTCCGGCATCACAGGGGCTTGCGGTAGATGGACGGCGCGACCTGCGTCACCGAGTTGTTGATGTCGTTCAGGCTTTCCGAGTGGCCGATGCAGAAGTGGCCGCCCGGCTTCAGCAGCGACAGCACGCGTGCCACCACCTGGCGCTTGGTGTCGCCATTGAAGTAGATCATCACGTTGCGCAGGAAGATCACGTCGAATTGCCCCAGGCGCGGCAGCTCGGTGTTCAGGTTGGCATGCACGAAGCTGACGCGCTGGCGCAGTGCGCGCTCGACCAGCAGCGTACCTTCCTGCTCGCCGTGGCCCTTCAGGCAGAAGCGCTTCAGGTAGGGCGGCGGGATCAGCCGGGTGCGCTCCAGCGGGAAGTGGCCGGTGCGGGCCTTGGCCAGCACCCGGGTGCTGATGTCGGTGCCCAGCACGTCCCAGGGAGCGCTGCCCAGGCAGTCGGCCAGCACCATCGCGATGCTGTAGCCCTCTTCGCCGGTGGACGAGGCGGCGCTCCAGACGCGGAACGGCTGCGTGCCGCGCGCCGCAGCGGCGGCCGTGGCCAGCTCGCGCAGCAGGTCGAAGTGCTTGGGCTCGCGGAAGAAATAGGTTTCGTTGGTCGTCAACAGGTCCACTGCAGTCTGCACCTCGGCTGGCGCGGAGCCGTCGCGCAGCAGCTTGAAGTACTCGCCGTAGGTGGACAGCTGGTGGGCGGCCAGGCGTTTGGACAGACGGCCGCTCACCAGTGCCTTCTTGGCCGGCGACAGCGTGATGCCGGCGGCCTCGAAGATGAAGCGCTGGAAGTGGCCGAATTCGGTGTCGGTGATCGTCGTGTTCATCGAAGAACTTATCGGCAACTTGCGCGGGTTACTGCAGTGCAGGGTTTTCCGGCGGCAGCTCGGGAGAGGGGCCGGCGCCGGTCGATTCGTGACGCAGCTCGCGCAGGCGCGGCTGGTGGCGCTTGATCCACAGCAGCATCTCGCTGGCCGGCATCGGCTTGGCAATCAGGTAGCCCTGGCCGACGTTGCAGCCGCCTTGCTGCAGCAGCCGCCAGTCCTCCAGCGTCTCGACGCCTTCGGCCACCGTGACCAGGCCCAGCTGGCGCGCCAGTTCGAGGGCCGACTGCAGGATCACCCGCAGGTTGCTGCGCTGGTGTGCGCCGTGCACGAAGGAGCGGTCAATCTTCAATTCAGTGAACGGAATGCGGGCCAGCTGCTGCATCGAAGAGAAGCCGGTGCCGTAGTCGTCGATCGACAGGCCGAAGCCCTTGAGCCGCAGCCGCGCCAGCGCGCCCAGCGCCGTGCCCAGCCGGTCGGCCAGCGTGCTTTCGGTGATCTCCAGCACCACCTGGTCTGCCTTCAGGCCACGTTGCTGCACCAGCGCCGAGACTTCATCGACCAGCGTGGGCCGGTCCAGCAGGCGCTGCGACAGGTTGATTGCCATCGACAGCTTGAGCCCCCGGGCGTTCCATTCCGCGGCCTGGGCCAGGGCCTGGCCCATCACCGAGAGCGTCAGTTCGTGGATCAGGTTTTCTTCCTCGGCCAGCGCCACGAACAGGTCGGGCCGCACAAAGCCCGTGCCGTGCCGGTGCCAGCGCGCCAGCGCCTCCACACCACGCACGATGCCGGTGCGCATGTCCACCTTGGGCTGGTAATGCACGCCCAGTTCGCCGCGGGCAATGGCCGAGGCCAGCTCCTCGCGGCAGATGCTGACGGCCGGGTTCGCAGGAGCCGGTGCGGCGGCGCCCTGGCAGCGCGCCAGCTCGCCAAAGCGCTGCAGCATGGCTTGCAGCGGCGGCAGCGTCAGCGGCTTCTGCAGCCCGCCCAGCACTGGCAGCCCCAGGTTGCGCGCCATCAGCTCCACCGAATGGATCAGCGAAAGCTCGCGGACCGAAGCCACGACCAGCGGGATGTGGATCTGGCGCTGGTGCAACTGCTGGATCAGCTCCACACCGTCCATGCCCGGCATTTCCAAGTCGACGATCAGTAGGTCCGGCGACAGCGCCAGAAGGCCCAGCAGTTCCAGTGCTTCGCTGCCGGTAGCGGCCTCGTAGATCAGCGGCACGCCGAACTGCCGGCACAGGTCGACGGCATGCATGCGCTGCACGCCGCTGTCATCGACGATGAGCAGCGAGCCGACCGGGCAGGGGGTATTGCCGTGCTGCGTCATGCTGGGCCGAGGCGTGGGCGGCTGCGGGAGGGGTTCAGAACCGG
>NZ_VIDT01000524.1 GCF_006519715.1 Ideonella azotifigens | reverse complement strand
GAAATGAGCAGCCAGGCCGAGCAGCTGCAGCAGACCATGGCCTTCTTCAAGCTGGCCGGCGGCCACCGCGACGCTGGCTTGCCGCGCCCGCGCCCCAACCCGCAGCGCCCTGCCCCCGCACGCCGCAATGCCTCACCGGGACGGCCACGCGCCGGCAATTTCCAGCCCGCCGCCAGCATGGCTTTTGCCGCGGCCAATGCCCATGTGCCCACAGAGAGCGTGGACGAATCCCAGTTCGCTCGTTTTTGACCCTGCCGCAGCGGGTGAACAGCAGATAAGCGGTCCTGCCAGACACCCTCCGCCCCCGCCCAGCAAGCCCAGCGCCTTCCTCGCCCCTTCTACCCAGAGACCGCCATGTTCCAAATCAAGACCACTCGCCAGACCCAGCAGGAAGCGTCGGCATTTGCCGCCGTCATCGACACCCAGCTGGCCAAGGTGCTGACGGCTGCTGCCGCTGGCGACCTGTCAGGCCGGGTCGACATGCGCGCACTGCCGCCAGCGCTGCACAGCACGGCGGAAGCCACCAACCGGCTGCTGGACGAATTGCAGGCCATGCGCGTCGACCTGGCCCGCATGGCCGCCGCTCACGAGCAAGGCGACATTGACGCGGTGATGGACACGACGCGCCCGCCCGGCGAGTTCGCCAACGTGGCGCGCCAGGTCAACGCACTGGTGGGCTCGCACATCGCGGTGAAGAAGCTGGCAATGGGCGTGGTGGCGGAATTCGGCCGTGGCAACTTCGACGCGCCAATGGCCGCGTTGCCCGGCAAGAAGGCCTTCATCACCGAGACCATCGAACGTGTGCGGGCCAACCTCAAGGGCCTGATCGCCGGCATGAACCACATGAGCGCCGAGCACGAGCGCGGCGAGATCGATGCGCTCATCGACACCCACAAGTTCGACGGCGACTTCCGCACCATGGCCCAGGGCGTCAATGAAATGGTCGGCGCCCACATCGGTGTGAAGAAGCTGGCAATGGGCGTAATCAGCGAATTCGGCCGCGGCAACTTCGAGGCGCCCATGGCCCAGCTGCCAGGCAAGAAGGCCTTCATCAACGACACCATCGAGCGCCTGCGCAGCAACCTCAAGGGCTTGATCGCCGAGCTCAACCACATGAGCACGGAGCACGACAAGGGCGACATCGACGTGGTCATTGACGCCAACCGCTTCGAAGGCGACTACCGCTCGATGGCCAAGGGCGTCAACGACATGGTCGCCGCCCACATCGCGGTCAAGAAGCTGGCGATGGGCGTCGTGGCCGAATTCGGCCGTGGCAATTTCGAGGCACCGATGCCTCAGCTGCCAGGCAAGAAGGCCTTCATCAACGACACCATCGAGAAGGCACGCAGCAATCTGCGCAGCGTGGTCGACGTGGTCGACCTGATGGGTGCGATGAGCCGCGGTGACCTCACCCGCACCGTCGAAGGCGAGTACGAAGGCACGTTCGCCGACCTGCAGACCTATGTCAACGCGATGATCGAGAAGCTGCTGCAGGTCGTCGGCGATGTCAACTCCGGCGCCGAGTCGCTGGTCAGTGCATCGGAAGAAGTCAGCGCCACCGCGCAGGCCCTGTCGCAGGCTGCCACCGAGCAGGCCGCCAGCGTCGAAGAGACCAGCGCGTCGATGGAGCAGATGACGGCTTCCATCTCGCAGAACGCCGAGAACGCCAAGGTCACCGACAGCATGGCCACCAAGGCCACCGCCGAAGCGGCCGAAGGCGGTGAAGCGGTCAAGGCCACCGTCGCGGCGATGAAGCAGATCGCCAAGAAGATCGTGATCATTGACGACATCGCCTACCAGACCAACCTGCTGGCGCTGAACGCGGCCATCGAAGCGGCCCGTGCGGGCGAACACGGCAAGGGCTTTGCAGTCGTCGCCGCCGAGGTTCGCAAGCTGGCCGAGCGCAGCCAGATCGCGGCCCAGGAAATCGGTGAAGTGGCATCGTCCAGCGTGGAGCTGGCCGAGCGCGCCGGCAAGCTGCTGGACCAGATCGTGCCGAACATCCGCAAGACCTCGGACCTGGTGCAGGAGATCAGCGCCGCTTCGGAAGAGCAGTCTTCCGGCGTGGGCCAGATCAACGGCGCCGTGACCCAGCTGAGCCAGACCACCCAGCAGAACGCCGCCAGCTCCGAAGAGCTGGCCGCCACCGCCGAGGAAATGAGCGGCCAGGCCGAGCAGCTGCAGCAGACCATGGCCTTCTTCAAGCTGGCGCGTGCCGAGCAGCGCCCGGCGCCCACCACCAACATTAAGCCCCGCGCCGCCGCGTCCGCCAGGAAATCGGGCACGGTGACACGCCGCAGCCCGGCAGTGTTCGCCCAGGGCCGCGCTGCTGCCGTGATGGCCACGGCCGAAGCGGTGGACGAGGCGCACTTCACGCGGTATTGAACCCCTCAAACGCCGGCATTGCGCTCGCGTACTTGCACGCTAGGAAAACCCTGTCATGTTGAAGAATCTCAAACTCGGACCAAAGCTGTTCGGTGCCTTTGCCGTGGTCCTGGTGCTGATGGCCGGCCTGGGGCTTTATGCCATTTCGCAGCTGGCTGCAGTCAACGCCTCCACTGTGGACCTGGCGACCAACTGGATGCCCAGCGTTCGAAACATCCTGCTGAGCAAATCCAACCTCAACCGGCTGCGGGTGCTGGAGTTGCGCAGCATCGTCGCTACCGAGGCCAATGAACTGGCCAACGCCGAGCGGGAAAGCAACGAGCGCATCGCCGCCACGCGCAAGCTTTGGGATGACTACGGCAAGCTGATTGCTTCACCCGAAGAGCAGAAGATGTACGACCAATTCAAGAGCGATCTGGACGTATTCCTGGCCGAGCACACAAAGATCGTGGCCCTGGGACGGCAAAACAAGAACGACGAAGCCAAGATGCTGCTCGACGCTGAATCCCTGCGGCGATACAACGCCTTGCGCGAGGTCGCCGACAAGCTCAGCGACCTGAACATCGATGGCGGTGTCAAGGCCTCCGAGCAGGCCGCCAGCAGCTACGCCAGCGCCCGAAACTGGGTCATTGCCATCCTGGGCATCTGCACGGTCTTGGGCATGTCCATGGCGTGGATCATCACTCGCGCCATCACGCGACCCATTGCCCAGGCGGTGAACGTCGCCAATCAACTGGCCCAAGGCGACATGTCGGTCCACATCGATGTCGAGGGCAAGGACGAAACCGCCCAGTTGCTGCAATCGATGAAAGACATGGCGGGCTCAACCGCGGCCAGCGTATCGGACGTGGTGCGGGTGATGGGCGCCATGGCGCAAGGCGACCTGACACAGCAGATCGAGGCGCAGTACCCCGGCGTCTATGCCGACCTCACGCGCTATGTCAACGCCACCGTGGTCAAGATGGCCGAAGTGGTGGCGGAAGTGAATTCCAGCGCCGAATCTCTGGCTGGCGCGTCCGAGGAAGTCAGCGCCACTGCGCAGGCCCTGTCGCAGGCGGCCAGCGAACAGGCAGCCGGCGTCGAAGAAACCAGCGCCTCAATGGAGCAGATGACGGCTTCCATCTCGCAGAACACCGAAAACGCCAAGGTCACCGATGGCATGGCCACGCGGGCCGCCACCGAAGCCGCCGAGGGCGGCGAGGCGGTCAAGGCCACGGTGGTCGCGATGAAGCAGATCGCGCAGAAGATCGTGATCATCGACGACATCGCCTACCAGACCAACCTGCTGGCGCTGAATGCGGCCATCGAGGCCGCCCGTGCCGGCGAACATGGCAAGGGCTTTGCGGTCGTGGCCGCCGAAGTGCGCAAGCTGGCCGAGCGCAGCCAGATCGCGGCGCAGGAGATCGGCACCGTGGCCTCGTCCAGCGTGGAGCTGGCCGAACGGGCCGGCCAGCTGCTGAGCCAGATCGTGCCCAACATCCGCAAGACCTCGGACCTGGTGCAGGAGATCACCGCCGCTTCGGAGGAGCAGTCTTCCGGTGTCGGTCAGATCAACGGCGCGGTCACGCAGCTCAGCCAGACCACGCAGCAGAACGCTTCCAGC
>NZ_VIDT01000523.1 GCF_006519715.1 Ideonella azotifigens | reverse complement strand
AGGCTTGTCGATTCACGAGGCGCGGATTATCCCGCGCCGGGCAAGTCCGGTCCTGCGAACCCGTCGTGTCCTTGTCGACGCGCCACCGAGCAAGCCCTTTCCAAGGACGGCGACGGCAGCTGCGGCACAATCCGCCCCGTGATGGATCTTGTCTTTCCCCATACCTTCGTGCCCTGGTTTCGCTCGGTGGCGCCCCATATCCATGCTTACCGCGGCAAGACCTTTGTCGTCGGCATGACCGGGGAGCTGATTGCGGCGGGGAAACTCAATTTTTTTGCGCAGGACATGGCCATCCTGCAGGCCATGGGCGTGCGGCTGGTGCTGGTGCATGGCTTCCGGCCGCAGGTCAACGAGCAACTGGCCGCCAAAGGCCATGCCTCGGTGTTCTCGCATGGCATGCGGGTGACCGACAGCGTGGCGCTGGATTGCGCGCAGGAGGCCGCCGGCCAATTGCGCTTCGAGATCGAAGCGGCGTTTTCCCAGGGCTTGCCGAATACGCCGATGGCGAATTCCACCGTCAGGGTGGTGTCAGGCAATTTCCTGACGGCACGGCCGGTCGGCATTGTCGACGGCGTGGATTTCATTCACAGCGGCGTGGTGCGCAAGGTGGACGCAGCGTCGATACGCCGGGCGATCGACATTGGCGCGATGGTGCTGCTCTCGCCTTTTGGCTTTTCGCCCACAGGTGAAGCCTTCAATCTCTCGATGGAAGACGTGGCCACCCAAACCGCGATTGCGCTGCAGGCCGACAAGCTGCTTTTCATGACCGAGATACCCGGTATTCGCGAGCAAATTTCCGATCCGGAAAGTGCGATTGACACCGAGCTCTCGCTGGCCGAAGCCGAGCGCCTGCTGAATGCCCTGCCGGCACCGATGCAGCCCACCGACACGGCGTTTTATCTCAAGCATTGCGTGAATGCCTGCCACGGCGGCGTAGAGCGTTCTCACATCCTGCCGTTTGCCACCGATGGCGCACTGCTGATGGAGGTATTCACCCACGATGGCATCGGCACCATGGTGGTCGATGAAAAACTCGAAAGCCTGCGCGAAGCGGGCTCCGACGACGTCGGCGGCATCCTGCAGTTGATCGAGCCATTCGAGCGCGACGGCACGCTGGTCAAACGCGACCGTACCGAAATCGAACGCGACATTACCAACTACACGGTGATCGAACACGACGGCGTGATTTTTGGCTGCGCTGCGCTGTATCCCTACCCCGAAGCGCGCACCGGAGAAATGGCCGCGCTGACGGTTTCGCCGCAGGTGCAAGGCCAGGGCGATGGCGACAAGATTCTCAAGCGCGTGGAGCAGCGCGCGAGGCAGATGGGCATGGACACCATCTTCGTGCTGACCACGCGCACCATGCACTGGTTCATCAAGCGCGGTTTCGTGCAGGTCGATCCCGATTGGCTGCCCGAGGCCCGCAAGCGCAAATACAACTGGGACCGTCGCTCCCAAGTGATGATCAAGAAGCTGGGCTGAAGCCCGGCATTCCGGGGCCGCCGGCCCCTTTTGAGAACCCGAACCCGATACGAGAGCAATACCATGGCACGCATCATCCAGTGCAGCTACCTGAAGAAAGAAGCCGAAGGGCTGGACTTCCCCGTCTACCCGGGCGAGCTGGGCAAGCGCATCTACGAGAACATCAGCAAGGAAGCGTTTGACCTATGGAAGCGCCACCAGACCATGCTGGTCAATGAAAACCGCCTGAACCTGGCCGACGCACGCGCCCGCCAGTACCTTGCGCGGCAGATGGAACAGTTCCTGTTCGGCGGCGGTGCCGAACAGCCGGCCGGCTTTGTGCCGCCCAGCGCCTGAGCGCAGCCACTAACCAGGGTTTTTTCTGACATCTGGTATTGGCATATCGGGTTTGTCGCAGTCGTGGGAATCTGTGACAGTTTTGTGGGCTTGCCTGCGGAACCTTTCGCTGACCTCGGTTATCATCCGCTTGCCCTCCGGGTTCATTGATTGGAGATAACCGAATGACCACGATCCAGGAACTGCTGGCGCAGAAAGCAGCGCTCGAGAAGCAAATTGCTGAAGCGCAGCGCGCCGCCAAGTCCGATGCCATTGCCAAGGTCAAGTCGCTGATGAGCGAATATGGCCTGACCGCCGCCGATCTGGCTGGCAAGGCGCCCACCGCCCCCAAGGGCGAAGGCACCAAGAAAGTGGCCGCGAAATACCGCGACCCGGCCACCGGCCAAAGCTGGACCGGCCGAGGCCTGAAGCCCAAGTGGCTGCAGGCTGCGCTGGCTTCCGGCAAGTCGCTTGGCGACTTCTCGGTTTAAGCTTTGCGACTTCGCGGTTTGAGTACCGCGGGTTCGCCCGGACCTTCCGGTTGAAATTCGCCAGCATTCAGGGGGACGCCGTCAGCGGCGGTGCATGGCAGAAATCAATCGGCAAATCGGCGGCCAGCCGATGCGGCGAACATTTCTTCAGGCAATAGCGCGCTTCATATTGCTTTGCCACACCACAGGGCGGCCTCGGCTGCCCTGTTGCTTTTTCTGGCGCAGCTTTTGGGTGGCGCCGAGCCTTGCCCCAGGGCAATGCCCTAGACTTCCGTTGTGATCCCACCAGGTTTTATCCAAGAGTTGCTGTCGCGCGTGGACGTGGTCGAGGTGGTCGGCCGCCATGTCGAGCTGAAGAAGGCCGGCATCAACCACAAGGGCCTGTGTCCTTTCCACGGCGAAAAGTCGCCCAGCTTCATCGTCAGCCCGTCTCGCCAGACCTACCACTGCTTCGGCTGCGGCGTGCATGGCGACGCGATCCGCTTCCTGACCGAGCACCACGGCATGAGTTTTGTGGAAGCCGTGCAAGACCTGTCGCAACAGGTTGGCCTGCAGGTGCCGGAAGACGAGCGCAGCGAGGCTGACCGCGCCGCAGCGGCCGAGCAGCGCCAGCGCCAGACCACGCTGACCGACGTGCTGGCCAAGGCGGCGCAGCATTACCGCCAGCAGCTGAAGTCCAGCCCACGCGCCATCGACTACCTGAAACGCCGCGGCCTGACCGGCGAGGTCGCCCAGCGCTTCGGCCTGGGCTATGCACCCGAAGGCTGGCGCACGCTGGCGAGCGCGTTTGCGCGCTATGACGATCCGCTGCTGGCCGAATCCGGCATGGTCATCGCGCAAGGCGCGGACGAAGGCAAGAGCGAGGCCGACCAGAAGCGCTACGACCGCTTCCGCGACCGCATCATGTTTCCCATCCGCAACGTCAAGGGCGAGACCATCGCCTTTGGCGGCCGGGTGCTGGACAAGGGCGAACCCAAGTACCTGAACTCGCCCGAGACGCCGGTCTTCGTGAAAGGCCGCGAGCTGTATGGGTTGTACGAGTCGCGCACCGGACTGCGGGAAAAAGGCTACGCGCTGGTCACCGAAGGCTACATGGACGTGGTGGCACTGGCGCAGCTGGGTTTTCCCAACGCGGTGGCCACGCTGGGCACGGCCTGCACTGCGGAGCATGTGCAGAAACTGCTGCGCTTCACCGAACAGGTGGTGTTCAGCTTCGACGGCGACGCCGCCGGCCGCCGCGCCGCCGGCCGGGCGCTGGAAGCAGCACTGCCACATGCCACCGACACGCGCAGCTTCCGCTTCCTGTTCCTGCCCGCCGAACACGACCCGGACAGCTATGTGCGCGCCCATGGCCAGCAGGCCTTCGAAGCCCAGGTGCGGGATGCCGTGCCACTGTCGCGCCAGTTGCTGGAACACGCGGCCATTGACTGCGCGCTGGACACGGCCGAGGGCCGGGCGCGCATGCTGGCCCAGGCCCGCCCTCTGTGGCAGGCCTTGCCCGACGGCGCACTGAAGCTGCAGCTGCTCAGCGAGCTGGCCCGCCAGGGCGGCCTGCCGGCGGAAGAGCTGTCCGGCCTGTGGGGCCAGGGCCAGGGCAATTCACGTGGCAGACCAGGCAATGCCCAGGCCCACGGCAGCTCGCCGGCAGAGACAGATGATCCTTTTGACGACGGCACGCCGCCGGGCGAGCGCTACGCCAGC
>NZ_VIDT01000522.1 GCF_006519715.1 Ideonella azotifigens | reverse complement strand
GTGTCATGGGCAAGAAAACGGCGATACGACCTGGCATGCGGGGCGCCATTCGGCGGCCCCGAAAGGATTGTCAGGTCAATCCCGCCACCGAATGCCCGACTGCGGCCGCCCTCCAGGCCGGGATATACCCCGAGCAAAGCGCCCGCCGTGAGAAAATATGGGGTTTGGACAAGATAGAAGACAAGGATCCGTCATGGACATCGAACGCATCAATGCCATTGGCAACTCGCTGGCCGACCTGACCCAGCGCACCCTCGATCTACGGGGGTATCTTTGACTACGATCGCAAAGCACTGCGGTTGAACGAAGTCAACGCCACGCTGGAGAACCCCAACATCTGGAACGACCCCAAGCGGGCGCAGGAGTTGGGCAAGGAAAAGAAGCAGCTCGACGAAGTGGTCGGCACCATCGACCACCTGACCAGCAATCTCTCGGACAACACCGAGCTGTACGACATGTCCAAGGCCGACGAGGACCTGGATGGGCTGCTGGCCATCGAGGCCGACGCCGACAAGCTGCGCGAAGTGGTCGAAGGCCTCGAGTTCCGCCGCATGTTCTCGAACCCGGCCGACCCGAGCAACTGCTTCATCGACATCCAGGCCGGCGCTGGCGGCACCGAAGCCTGCGACTGGGCCGGCATGCTGCTGCGCCAGTACCTGAAATACTGCGAGCGCAAGGGCTTCAAGACGACGATGGAAGACGAAACGCCGGGCGACATCGCCGGCATCAAGAGCGCCACCATCAAGGTCGAAGGCGAGTATGCGTTTGGCCACCTGCGCACCGAGACCGGCGTGCACCGCCTGGTGCGCAAGAGCCCGTTCGACTCGGCCGGCGGCCGCCACACCAGCTTCGCCTCGCTGTTCGTCTACCCGGAAGTCGATGACTCTATCGAGATCGACATCAACCCGTCCGATGTGCGCACCGACACTTTCCGCGCTTCCGGCGCCGGCGGCCAGCACATCAACAAGACCGACTCTGCGGTGCGGCTGACGCACATCCCGACCGGCATCGTCGTGCAGTGCCAGGACGGCCGCAGCCAGCACAGCAACCGCGACGTGGCCTGGAAGCGCCTGCGCTCGCGGCTGTATGACTTCGAGATGCGCAAGCGCATGGAAGAGCAGCAGAAGCTGGAAGACACCAAGACCGATGTCGGCTGGGGCCACCAGATCCGCAGCTATGTGCTGGACCAGAGCCGCATCAAGGACCTGCGCACCAACGTCGAAGTGTCGGCCACCCAGAAGGTGCTGGACGGCGACCTGGACGGCTTCATTGCCGCCAGCCTCAAGCAAGGCCTGTGAGCCTTGCCGCGCCCCTGAACCGACCGAACCCGACTGACCTGACCTGACGCCGGCCCGCGGGCCGGCGCCTGGGCCGGGGCGGACAGCCCACCCGGCCAACCGCACCCGGCGCCCACGCCGAAAACAACTGAACCCACGAGGACGCCCAACATCATGATGCGTGAAGGCACTGCCCCCCTGATCCGCCGAGAAGACTACCTGGCCCCGGCCTACTGGATCCGCCGCGCGGACCTGTGCTTCGACCTGGATGCCACCAAGACCATCGTCTCGAGCAAGCTGACCATCGAGCGCAACACCACGCAGGACGTGCAGCCGCTGAAGCTGCACGGCGAAGACCTGAACCTGCTGCGCGTGCTGGTCGACGGCCACAGCGTCTCGTTCCGCCAGGAGGGCGCGCTGCTGATCATCGACGCTCCGGCGGCCGATGCCTTCACGCTAGAGATCCGCAACACGGTCTCGCCCGAGAAGAACACCCAGCTGAGCGGGCTGTACGCCTCCGGCGGCGGGCTCTACACCCAGTGCGAGGCCGAAGGCTTCCGCCGCATCACCTTCTTCCAGGACCGGCCGGACGTGATGGCCGTCTACACCGTCACGCTGCGCGGCGACAAGAAGAAGTACCCCGTGCTGCTGTCCAACGGCAACCTGGTCGAGCAAGGCGAGCTGGACGCAGGCCGCCACTATGCCAAGTGGCACGACCCGTTCCCCAAGCCCAGCTACCTGTTCGCGATCGTTGCGGCCAACCTGGTGGCGCGCGAGCAATGGGTGCGCACCCGCTCGGGCAAGGACCACCTGCTGCAGATCTTCGTCAAGCGCGGAGACCTGGACAAGACCGAACACGCGATGAACTCGCTGATCGCCTCCATCGTCTGGGACGAGGCCCGCTTCAAGCTGCCGCTGGACCTGGAGCGCTTCATGATCGTCGCGGTCGACGACTTCAACATGGGCGCGATGGAGAACAAGGGCCTGAACCTGTTCAACACCAAGTTCGTGCTGGCCAGCACCGCCACTGCGACCGACGTCGACTTCGACGGCATCGAAAGCGTGGTCGCCCACGAATACTTCCACAACTGGACCGGCAACCGCATCACCTGCCGCGACTGGTTCCAGCTGTCGCTGAAGGAAGGCCTCACCGTGTTCCGCGACCAGGAATTCTCGATGGACATGGCCGGCAGCGCGTCGGCCCGCGCGGTGCGCCGCATCGGCGACGTGCGCACGCTGCGCGAGCGCCAGTTCCCTGAAGACGGCGGCCCGATGGCCCACCCGGTGCGCCCGGATGTCTACCAGGCCATCGACAACTTCTACACCGCCACCGTCTACGAAAAAGGCGCCGAGCTGGTGCGCATGATGCACACCCTCGTGGGCCGCGAAGGCTTTGCCGCCGGCATGGGCCTGTACTTCGAACGCCATGACGGCCAGGCCGTGACCTGCGACGAATTCGCGCAGGCCATGGCCGATGCCAACCCGCACAGCGCGCTGGCCCAGCACCTGGACGTGTTCAAGCGCTGGTATGCCCAGGCCGGCACGCCGCGCCTGGTCGCGCACGGCGAGAGCGACGCCGAAAGCGGGCGCTACACGCTGCGCCTGTCGCAGTCCAACACGCCTTCCGCCGGCCAGCCCTACAAGCAGCCCAACCTGCTGCCCATCGCCATCGGCCTGCTGGACCGCAACGGCCAGCCGCTGCAGCTGCAGCTGGAAGGCGAAGATGCACCCGCCGGCACCGAGCGCGTGCTGGTGATGACCGAGGCCGAGCAGAGCTTCACCTTCATCGGCCTGCCGACCGCTGACGTCGTGCCCTCGCTGCTGCGCGGCTTCTCGGCCCCGGTGCTGCTGAAGGACGGCCTGTCCGACGCCGACCTGCTGGTGCTGATGGCGCACGACACCGATGCCTTCAACCGCTGGGAAGCCGCCCAGCGCCTGGGCGTGAATGCGCTGCGCGCCGCGCTGACCCACGACGACACGCCCGTGCTGGACGCGGCCTTCGTCGAAGCCTTGCGCACGCTGCTGCGCGACCCTTCTCTGGACCCGGCGTTCAAGGAACTGGCGCTCACGCTGCCGTCCGAAATCTACGTGGCCGACCTGGTCGAGAACATCGACCCGCAGCGCCTGCACGCCGCCCGCGAAGCCATGCTGGACCAGTTGGCCAGCGCGCTGCAGGCCGACTGGGCCTGGGCCTTCGAGCACTACCAGGTGCGCGGCGGCTACCTGCCCAACGCGGAACAGAGCGGCCAACGCGCGCTGACCAACCTGGCGCTGGCCATGCTGGTGCGCCATGCCGTGGCCAGTGGCGACAACGTCTGGCCGGGCCGCGCCTACCAGCGCTTCAAGGACGCCAGCAACATGACCGACCGCCTGGGCGCCATCGAGGCGCTGGTCAACGCCCATGCCGAACTGGCCACGCCTGCGCTGGAGCGCATGCACGCCCTGTTCAAGGACGAGGCCCTGGTGCTGGACAAGTGGTTTGCACTGCAGGGCCGCGCAGCCGAGCGCGGCGGCAAGGTCTTCGCCCGCATCAAGCAGCTGATGCAGCACCCGGACTTCACGCTGGGCAACCCGAACCGCGCACGCGCGCTGCTGTTCTCGTTGACCGCCATGAACCCGGCTGCCTTCCACCGCACCGACGCGGCAGGCTACGTGTTCTGGGCTGACCGCGTGATCGAGCTGGACGCCATCAACCCGCAGCTGGCCTCGCGCTTCGCCCGCGGCCTG
>NZ_VIDT01000521.1 GCF_006519715.1 Ideonella azotifigens | reverse complement strand
CGCCCCGACCCGGCTTGATTCGGCCGCGCGCCGGCCGATAAGACTGGCAGTTGTCACCTGCCAGACGTGTCGCCCATGCCTTTGATCGCGTCCCCGCTTTCTGCCCGATCCCAAGCCGTTGCACTGGAGCTGGACAAGGCCCGCGCCAGCGGCCCGCTGAAAACCATCCAGATCCCGCCCTGCCCGGCCCTGCTCAGCGAGCTGCGCCTGGCGCTGTCACAGCCCGAGCCCGACCTGCAGGCCGTGGCCCGCATCGCCAGCAGCGATGTGGCCATGGCCGCGGTGTTGCTGAAAGCCGCCAACAGCCCCGCCTTCTCGACCGGCCAGCCGGTGCACACGGTGGGCCAGGCACTCTACCGGCTGGGGCTGGACCAGTCGGCCGCGCAGATGACGGCCTTCCTGCTGCGCAGCGCGCTGCCCGTCAGGGCGCCGCAGCTGCAGCGCTTCTGGGAACGCTCCGGAAAACGCGCCAGCGCGATGGCCTTCATCGCCCGGCAGTTGCCCGGCATGTCGGAGGACCTGGCGCAAACCTATGGCCTGTTCTGCCACGTCGGCCTGCCGGTGATGCTGCAAAGCCTGCGCGGCTACGCCGGCACGATGACCGAGGCGGCAGCCCGCATCGACCGCTCCTGCATCGCCACCGAAAACGCCAACCACCGGACGGACCATGCCGTCGTCGGTGCGCTGGTGGCCCGCATCTGGCGCCTGGCGCCGGAAGTGATGGTGGCCCTGCGCCGCCACCACGACCTGGACATGCTGGGTGACCGCGAGACCGACCCCGAAGTCCACACCCTGGTCGCCGCCGGCCTGGTCGCCGAACACCTGATGCGCCGCCACGAAGCCCTGCCGCCGGACGCCGACTGGCAAGACCATCGAGGCCGGGCGATGAACTGGCTGCAGATCGACGAAGGCGACGTCGAGCACTGGGAAGACCTGCTCACAGGCGAGCTGGAAACGGCCTGAGCTTCAGCGCCGGGCGCTGCGTCGAGACGGCTGCGCCCGGCCGGCAACGGGCCGCCCCGGGGCGGCCATGCCAACCCGTTCGGCGGGTGGTGATGACACCCCAACCCGCAACCGTATGGGTCCATCCAGGGCCGCGGCAAGTTCTTCGGCCCCTAGGCTGACCTCGCGGCAAGGCCCGCAAAGGCATGGCTCTTGCGTAGGCCGCGCCGCCGGTGAAAACCACCGGTCAAGGGAGAAGACCAATGACGAACGGACTCGACGCCGCCGCGCTGCGGCGCGGCTTGCTGCTGGCCGCCACCTGGCCCGCGTTCACCTGCTCATCGGCCAACGCGGCCGCGCCGCCGCCGGATACCCCCGCGAAGGCCGCCTACGGGGTGCCCAGCACCCTCAGCCTGGCGGCGGCCATTGCGACCGCAGCGAACAACCCGCTGTGCAGCAACGGCCGGCTTGGCCCCTACTACTGGGAGATCGGCAATGCCGAGGGCGCGCTGGTGAGCGGCTCCACCGGGCCCGGCGCCGGCACGGTGATGAGCGTCGCCTCCGGCTCCAAGTGGCTGTACGTGGCCTACGTGTTCGAGAAGCTGAGCTCCACACACCCGCTGGACCCAGAAGCCGACCTGCCCTACCTGCACTTCACCAGCGGCTACACGCGGCTGGGCAACATGGTGTCTGCCGCCTTTTGTGGCCTGGGTGAGGTGATCACCGTGGATGACTGCCTGAACGCCACGCCCGTCACCGGCCAGCAGGACCCGGCCACCGTGGGCAAGTTCGACTACGACAGCGGCCACATGCAGAAGCACGCCAGCCTGCACGGTCTGGGTGCGGTGGACGGCCCCATGCTGAGCCAGACCGTGGGCCAGGCACTGGGCGTGAGCCTGAACTACGCCCAGCCGCTGGTGGCGGCCGGCGTGCACATCAGCGCCGCGCAGTACGCCGTGTTCCTGCGCAAGCTGCTCAAGGGCGAGCTGAACCTGGCGGCCAGCCTGGGCACCCATGCCGTGTGCACCAACCCAACCGACACCACGCACGGCTGCTCGCCGGATGCCTCGCTGCCCGCGCCCATTCCTGAAAGCGAGAGCTGGCACTACGCGCTGGGCCACTGGGTGGAGGACGACCCGGTGATGGGCGACGGCGCGTTCAGCAGCCCCGGCGCGCTGGGTTTCTACCCCTGGATCGACAGCGAGAAGCGCTTCTACGGCGTCATCTCCCGCCAACGCGATGGCGACGAGCAGGGCTTTGCCTCCGGCTATGAATCGGCCCAATGCGGACGACTGATCCGCCATGCCTTCGTCACGGGCCGCGAGCAGACCGGCACGCAGCCGGACTGAAGTGCCGCGGCGGGCGGATGCAGGCCCAGGGCAAGGTCGTCTCGGCGGACGCACTGCCGCCGGACGGCCGACGGGCAAGCCCACCTACTTGCGGTCAGGCAGCTCGATCTTGACTTCCAGCACTTCCAGGTTGTCCTGCCGTTCCAGCAGCACCTTGATGTCTTCCGGATTGATGGAAACGTACTTGGAAATCACCGCGACCAATTCACGCTGCAACGCTGGCAGGTAGTCGGGGGTGGCAGCGCTGCGGCCGCTGCGCTCGTGCGCGAGGATGATCTGCAGGCGCTCCTTGGCCACGCTGGCCGTGGCCTTCTTCTCGCCGAGCAGGAAAGACAGAAACGACATGCCGCTCACCTCCCGCCAAACATGCGCTTGAAGAAGCCGGGCTTGGCCGCGTCGACGAAGCGCATCGGCTTGTCTTCGCCCAGGAAGCGAGCGACCACGTCCTGGTAGGCCTCGGCCACATCGGTGCCCTTCAGGTGCACGGCAGGCAGGCCCTGGTTGGACGCGTCCAGCACGCTTTCCGACTCGGGGATCACGCCGATCAGCTCGATGCGCAGGATCTCCTGGATGTCTTCCAGCGACAGCATCTGCCCGCCGACCACGCGGCTGGGGTTGTAGCGGGTGATCAGCAGGTGTTCCTTGATCGGCTCCTTGCCTTCGATGGCCCGCTTGGTCTTGCTGGCCAGCATGCCCAGGATGCGGTCCGAGTCGCGCACCGAGGAGACTTCGGGGTTGGTCACCACCAGCGCCTCGTCGGCGAAGTGCATGGCCATCAGCGCGCCGGTCTCGATGCCGGCCGGCGAGTCGCAGACGATGTACTCGAAGTCCATGTCGGACAGTTCCTTGAGCACCCGCTCGACGCCGTCCTGCGTCAGCGCGTCCTTGTCGCGCGTCTGCGAAGCAGCCAGCACGAACAGGTTGTCGCACTGCTTGTCCTTGATCAGCGCCTGGCTGAGCTTGGCCTCGTTGTGGATCACGTTGATCAGGTCGTAGACCACGCGGCGTTCGCAGCCCATGATCAGGTCCAGGTTGCGCAGGCCGACGTCGAAGTCGATCACTGCCGTCTTGTGGCCGCGCAAGGCCAGGCCAGACGCAAAGCTGGCGCTGGTGGTGGTCTTGCCCACGCCGCCCTTGCCTGAAGTCACCACCACGATCTTGCTCATCTCAAACACATCCTTTGCAGTCAACCGGCGAGCCGCCAAGGCCGGCCGGATAAACGACAGAAATCGAAAAACTCAAGGAAACGCCGGGCCGCCCCAAGTTTCCTTGACCCCCTCGGGGGGCCTGACGCGAAGCGGCAGGTCTGGGGGCATTCATCACTCAGAACTTCAGCGGCTCGAACAATAGCTTGTCGCCGTCCAGCCGCACTTGCGAAGGCTTGCCCACCACGTCGGCCGGCAGCCCGTTTTCCAGCGTGCGCCAGGTGCCTGCAATCGACACCAGCTGCGGCTCCATCACCGCCGCGAAGATGCGCGCCGAGGTGTCGCCCTGGGCACCGGCCAGCGCACGGCCGCGCAACGGGGCGTAGACGTGGATGCTGCCGTCTGCAATCACTTCGGCACCGAAACTCACCACCGCCAGCACGATCAGGTCGCCCCCACGGGCATACACCTGCTGGCCGGATCGCAGCGGCTTGTCGATGATCAGCGTGCGGGCCGCTGCAGCAGGTGCGGCAGGCGCCGGTGCAGCAACGGTCTCGGCCGGCGTTTCAACCGCCAAC
>NZ_VIDT01000520.1 GCF_006519715.1 Ideonella azotifigens | reverse complement strand
TTGGCCGACTGGCCTGCACCGGTGCGTGAAGTGGCCGGTATCCAGAGGGTAGGCAAACGCATCGCCGGCATCTCGTCGTTTGGTGCGGGCGGGGCCAACGCGCATGTGGTCATCGAGGAATACAGCGCGCCGCCAACGCAAGACACCCCAAGCGGACCGGCCCTCATCGTGCTGTCGGCCAGAAGCGAAGACCGGCTCCAGGAACAAGTCCGGCAACTGCGCGATGCCATCGAAGTCGACGCGGCCATCCACCTTACCGACCTGGCCTACACGCTGCAGGTCGGGCGAGAGGCGATGGAGGAGCGGCTGGGGCTGGTCGTCAGTTCAGTGGAAGAGCTGAAACAAAAACTGAGCGAGCACCTTGAAGGAAGAGACGTTGACGAGCTGTACCGGGGCCAGGTCAAGCGCAACAAGGAAGCATTGGCCGCGCTGACGGGCGACGAGGACACGGCCGCCATGGCAGAGGCCTGGATTGCCAAAGGAAAGTTCGGCAAGTTGCTGGACCTGTGGGTCAAGGGCATGGCCGTGGACTGGCAGCGGCTGTACGGCGGCCGGAGGCCCCAACGCATCAGCCTGCCCACCTACCCGTTTGCGCGTGAGCGCTACTGGGTGCAGACCAGCGCAACGCAGCCCACAGCGACCACGGCAACAACGGCGAGCCTGCACCCGCTGGTGCACCGCAACACCTCGGACGTGGACGGCCTGCGCTTCAGCACCCAGTTGAGCGGCGAAGAATTCTTCCTGGCCGACCATGTGGTGCGAGGCGAGCGCGTGTTGCCCGGTGTGGCGCAGCTGGAGATGGCGCGCACGGCAGCCCGCCAGGTGCTGGGGCACGAGGTCGTTGCGCTGAGTGGCGTGGTGTGGATGCGCCCGGTGGTCGTGGCCAGCGAAGGGCTGAGCCTGCACATCGCGCTGGATCCGGAAGACGACGGGGCCCTCGGCTTCGAGATCTACAGCGAGGACGATGAGGGCGAGGTCCGGGTCTACAGCCAGGGCCGAGCCCGCGAACTGGTGCCGGCCAGCGCGCAGGCGCATGACCTGCAAGCATTGCGCGCGTTGTGCCAGCAAACGCAGCTGACAGCAGCGCAGTGCTACGCCCGCTTCGAGCAGCTGGGCCTGCACTACGGCCCGGCGTTCCAGGGCTTGCGCGAAGTCTTGGTCGGGCAGGACCGGCTGCTGGCGCGCATCAGCTTGCCGGATGGGGCGCCACAGGACGGCTACCAACTGCACCCCAGCCTGCTGGACGCGGCCTTGCAGGCCACGCTGGGCTTGCAGGCGGAGAACGCGCCGCTGAGCCTGCCGTTTGCGCTGGGGGCGCTGGAAGTGCTGGCGCCGTGCACGGCGGAGATGTGGGCGGTCGTGCGCAGAAGTGCCGGGAGCAGCGCAGGCGACGCGGTGCAGCGGCTGGACGTTGAGCTGTGCGACGAGCACGGCCAGGTCTGCGTGCGCTTGGGGCAGTTCAGCTTGCGGTCCGTGAACGACGGGAAGACCCTTGCAACCGAGCAGGCCGCACACGAAACCGATCTGTTGTTGGCACCCGTCTGGCAAGTGGTGAACCCGCCGGCGCCTGCGAACCAAGCCTCCACCACCGAACGCGTGTTGATCCTGGGTGGCCCGCCCGCTCGGCGGCAAGCAGTGCTGAGCCAGTTCCCCGCTGCGGCCTTGCTTGCATTGCCGCCAGCCGCGCAAATCGCCGAGATCGAACAAGGCCTGCGCCAGCACGGCGAGTTCGATCACCTCGTCTGGATCGCCGACAGCGGCGAGCCCGAGTCGGATCAGCAGGACGACGAGGGCTTGATCGCATTGCAGCAACAAGGTGTGGTGCTGGGCTTCCGCCTGGTCAAGGCCTTGCTGGCACTTGGTTTGGACAAACGCCCGCTGAACTGGACGGTGTTGACGGTCCGCACCCAGGCCGTCCACCTGTCCGATGCGGTGCTGCCAGCGCATGCCGGCGTGCATGGCTTCGTGGGGGCGGCGGCCAAGGAATTCCGGCGCTGGCAATTCCGCCTGCTGGACCTGGACGGCGCACAAGCCTGGCCGCTCGACCAACTCTTCCAGCTGCCTTTCGACCCGCAGGGCGACGCGCTGGCTTGGCGCTCCGGCCAATGGTTCCGCCAGGCCCTGCTGCCCGTCGACATCGCGTCGGCGGCCCGGCACGAAACCCTGTACCGGCGCGGCGGCGTCTACGTGGTGATCGGCGGCGCGGGCGGCATTGGCCAGGCCTGGAGCGGGCACATGATCCGCGCCCACCAGGCGAACATCGTCTGGATCGGCAGGCGCCCGCTGGACGAGGCCATTGCGCAGGCCCAGGAGCGGCTGGCCGCCTTCGGGCCCAGGCCCGAGTACATCGCGGCCGATGCGACCGACCTGCAGGCGCTGGTGCGCGCCCGCGAGCAGATCCTGGCGCGCCACCCGGCGATCCATGGCGTGATGCATGCCGCCATCGCGCTGCTGGACAAGAGCCTGGCGCAGATGGACGAGGACCGCCTGCTTGCGGGCCTGGCGGCCAAGGTGGATGTCAGCGTGCGCATGTGCCAGGTGTTCGGTGCGCTGCCGCTGGACTTCATGCTGTTCTGCTCCTCGCTGCTTAGCTTCATGAAGGCGGCCGGGCAGAGCAACTACGCGGCCGGCTGCACCTTCAAGGACGCCTACGCGCTGCAATTGGCGCAGCGCCTGCCGTACCCCGTCAAGGTCATGAACTGGGGTTACTGGGGCAGCGTCGGCGTGGTCGCCTCGCAGGCTTACCGCGAGCGCATGGCGCAGCTGGGCTTTGGCTCCATCGAAGCGGAAGAAGGCATGCTGGCCATCGAACGCCTGCTGGCGGCGCCCATGCCCCAGCTGGGCTTTCTCAAGGTCGCACCGGCAGGGGCCAAAGGCGGCTTGTTCGACCTGGTCGGCGATGCGCGTGTGCATGTGGATGCCCCGCGATTCGGGTCTCTGGCGCATGAGATCGCCAGCCGCCCGGCGAGCAGGGCATTCCCCATCGATGCAGGCCGCCTCACGCAACACAAGCGCGAGATCGATCGCCTGTCGCTGGCGATCTTGCGCGGCGAACTGCAGGCGCTGGGTTGGACTGGCGAGGCCGCGGTGCCTGGCCTGCGCCCGGGCCACGCGCGCTGGCTGGCCCACAGCCGGCAATGGCTGGCGGCGTCGGCAGATGAAACGACTTCGCTCGCCCAGGCCTGGGCCGCATGGCAGCAGCGCAAGACCGCATGGCTGGACGACGCCGACCTGCGCGCGCAGGTGCAGCTGGTCGATGCGATGCTGGGTCAGTTGCCAGCCATCCTGCAGGGCCGCGTGCAGGCCACCAGCGTGATGTTCCCGGGCTCTTCGATGCACCTCGTCGAAGGTGTCTACCAGGGCAATGCCGTGGCGGACCATTTCAACGACGTGCTCTGCGACACCGTGGTCGCATTTGTCGCCGAACGCGTGCGGCAGGACCCTGAAGCCCGCATCCGCATCCTCGAGATCGGCGCCGGCACCGGCGGCACCAGCGCCCGCGTGCTGGCACGGCTCAAGCCCTTTGCGTCGCACATGGCGGCCTACGCCTACACCGACCTGTCGCGTGCCTTCCTGCTGCACGCAGAGCGGAAATACGGACCCGACCACCCCTACCTCGATTACCGGCTGTTCGACGTTGGCTGCCCGTTGGCCGGGCAGGGCGTCGAGGCCGGCAGCTACGACTTGGCGATTGCCACCAACGTGCTGCATGCGACCCGCGACATCCGCGAGAGCCTGCGCAACGCGAAGGCGCTGCTGCGCCCGAACGGCCTGCTGGTGCTCAATGAGTTGAGCCGTTGCGAGCTGTGGACCCACCTGACCTTCGGCCTGCTGGACGGCTGGTGGCTGTACGAGGACGAGGCGCTGCGCATCCCCAGCAGCCCCAGCCTCGCGCCGGAGCGCTGGGACACGGTGCTGCGCGAGGAAGGCTATCGCCATGTCCTCTTCCCGGCCGCGGCCCAACACGCGCTCGGCCAGCAGGTGGTCGTCGCCGAGAGTGATGGCGTGACTGTGC
>NZ_VIDT01000052.1 GCF_006519715.1 Ideonella azotifigens | reverse complement strand
GGCGCGCAGGCCGAAGTCCGGGCCGCGTTCGTCCAGCGCGTAGCAGACCTGGTTGGTGGCGCAGCGCAGCAGGCCGTCGGCACTGCTGGCGGCGGGCAGGCCTTCGAGTTCGACCAGGTCGTGCACATCGAAGTTGGACACGCCCCATTCGCGGATCGCACCGCGGGCTTTTTCGGCCTCGAAGGCATCCACTGTTTCGGCCAGCGGCACGCCGCCGCGCCAGTGCAGCAGGTAGACGTCGATCACATCCAGCCCCAGCCGCTGGCGGCTGCGGTCACAGGCCGCCGGCACGCCCTTGCGGCTGGCGTTGTGCGGGTAGACCTTGCTGACGATGGTCAGCTCCTCGCGGCGGACCTCGCCCGCACGAAGCGCCTCGGCCAGCGCCTTGCCGAGCACCGTCTCGGCGCCGCCTTCGCCGTACATCTCGGCGGTGTCGAACAGCCGGTAGCCCAGCGCGATGGCGTGGCGGATGGCGGCGACCTCCAGCGCCGCTGCGCGCGTGGATTCGCCCATCTTCCAGGTGCCCAGCCCGAGGGCCGGCACCCGCTCGCCGGTGGGCAGTGAAACGGTGCGAACAGGATTCATCGTGATGCGGGCGTTGGTTTGGGTTTGAGCAGGTAGGCCGACTGCGCCGCAGTGAGCGTGTTGAACGCGGTGCCGGTGATCCAGCCGTTTTCATTGATGGCCGCCGCGTTGGCCAGCACCCAGCCAGCCTGGCGCGTGGCCAGCGAGAGCACGCTGTTGAGGTCGGTCGCCACGCCATCCTGCCACAGCACCGCGTGCGAAGCGGCGTTGGCCAGGGTGAGGCTGTAGCCGACGATCTGGCCGGCGTTGTTGATGTCCGTGGCCAGGCTCAGCGAGCCGCCCAGCGTGCCCAGGTCCACGGGGCTGTCGTTCTGCCACCAGGTGGCCGTCTGGCCGTTGGAGCCGACCACCTCACCTGCGTCATTGATGCCGTAGCCGTAGCCCGGGCCCAGGTCGGTCGGCACGCCGCCGGTCCAGCGCACCGCGTGCACGGCCACGTTGCCTGTCACCGCGCTTTGGCCGGCCACCTGGCCGCTGGTGTTCACCGCATAGGCGCCGCTGTAGCTGCCGCCCAGCGTGCCCAGGTCGGTCTTGCTGCTGCCCTGCCACACGGTGGCGTGGCTGTTGTTCGGGTCGCTGGGGCTGAAGTTGCTGAAGCCCACCACCACGCCCTTTGTGTTGATGGCGTAGGCGATGCTGGTGCGGCCGCCCAGCGTGCCCAGGTCGGTCGCCACGCCGTTTTTCCACAAGGTGGCGTGGGTGTCGCCCTGCACCGTCAAGCTCTTGCCGGCCGCCCAGCCGCGCAGGTTCACGCCTTGCGCCACCGAAGCGCCCGGGCCGCCCAGGCCAGGCAGCGCCGCCGGCGTGGCCTGCTTCCAGCGCGTGGCCTGCGCCGGGCCGTCGTCCGCGAAGCCGGTGGAACCGACGACCTGCCCCAAATCGTTCAGGCCATTGGCCCCGCTTTGCACGCCGCCCGCCAGCGGTGCCAGCAAGCTGAAGCTGTAGCGCTGCTGGGCCTGGGCTTGCGCGCCCGCCAGGGCGGTGGCCAACAACAGCGAGGCGGTGACAGCGAGGTGTCGGCTCATGGGGGCTCCTTCAGATGCAGACCACGCATCACAGGTGGCCGAGCAGGCCAGTATGGGCCGCCACGCGAGGGCCGACAAGCTGACGAACGCGGGATGCGAAAGACGCACCGTGCCGGCCGGCCATGCTGCGCTGCAGCGTCGATGTGGCCAAGCGCAGCCTGCACACAGCTCGGCCTGGCCCAGCTTCGCTGCGATTGCTGCCCGACACTTCACGCGGCCGCCAAATCCTTCAAAACAAAACATTTGGAGACGAGCTGCGCAAAAGGATCAGAATAGGCACCTGATTGGCGCAGATCCTTCGCCGATGGCAACGCCGCACAGTCACTGATGCGGAGCTCTGTCGAGCATGAACACATTGCGGTCGTTGTCGGGGACAGCCCTGGACTTCTCGTCGATGCGGGCTGCGACAGCGAGCACAAGCGCTCCAGCGAGTGGCCCAGATGCAGGAACCTGATGCTTATGCGGCCAGCAGCGCCGACGCGGTGGTGACGGTCCCGAGCGAGCTGGAAGTGCTGCGTGCAAAGGTCGCCGAACATGAACGCGCTCCGAGGGGCGGCGGACTGGTGGACCTGCTGCGCCACGACGAGTTGCAGTTTCGCCGCGTTGTCGAGGAAATGTCCGAGGGCCTGATGGTCTTCGACGTTGAAGGCAATGTGGTCTTCCAGAACCGCGCCTCGTTGCGCCTCCATGGTTTCGACGAAACAGAGCGCGGCGAGATGGGCCGCGCAGCGCTGCCGGTCCTGTGGGAGGGATGGGACCCCTCTGCGCGACGACTCGAGATCGGAGACTGGCCTGCATCGCGTGTGCTGCGCGGCGAACAGGTGCAGGATCAGGTGCTGCGGGCCGTCCGCCGCGACACCGGCAAGGAGTTCTGGGCAAGCTACAACGGCTCGGCGCTCCACGATGCGGAGGGCAAGGTGAATGCCTCCTTCATCACCATCCGGAATATTTCGCCCCAGGTGCGCGCCACCGAAGCCCTGCGCATCAGCAAAGAGCGTCTCGGCCAACTCTTCCACTCCGAAATGATCGGCTTGTTCTACTGGGAACTCGAAGGCGGGATCACCGATGCCAACGACAAGTTCCTGCGGATGGTTGGCTACACGCGCGGCGAGCTGCTGGCCGGAAAGCTGAGCTGGTCGGCCTTGACGCCGCCCGAGTACGGATTGCGCGACCAGGCGGCGCTGCGCCAGTTGAATGCCGAGGGCGTGGGCACGCCCTACGAAAAGGAGTTCATCCACAAGGACGGCACACGCATTCCGATCCTGATCGGGTCGGCGAGCCGCGACGGCGAACTCCGGGAAGGGACCGCCTTCGTGCTGGACATCAGCGATCGCAAGCAGGCAGAGGCAGAGACGCAGCGACTGGCTGCCATCGTCGAATCATCCAATGACGCCATTGTCAGCAAGGCGCTGGACGGGCGCATCGCGAGCTGGAACCGGGCGGCCCAGACCATCTTCGGCTATTCCGCCGAGGAGGCCATCGGGCAGCCGGTTCAGATGTTGATCCCGACACACCGGCAGGACGAGGAGATGCGCATCCTCGCGGAGTTGGCACTGGGCAAGTCCGTGCCGGCCTTCGACACGGTTCGCCTGCGGCAAAACGGAGAACAGATCGATGTTTCCGTCACCATCTCGCCGATCAAGGATGCTGCGGGCCGCGTGATCGGCGCTTCGAAAATCGCCCGCGACGTCTCGCGCCAGCGACGGGCAGAGGCCGCCCTGCGCGACAGCGAGGCGCGCCTACGCTTCACACTAGACGCCGCCCGCGTCGGTGCCTGGAACCTCGACCTCGCGACCGGCGCCATGCAGCATTCCACACGCCATGACCAATGCTTCGGCTACGGCGAACAGCAGCCGGACTGGCATCTCGACACATTCTTCCAGCACGTGCATCCGGAAGACCGGGCCGAGGTCGAGCAGAGCCTGCAGGTGGCCATCACCGAGCTGCGCGACTGGCGCGTCCAGTGCCGTGTGGTCTGGCCCGATGGGTCCCTGCACTGGATCAGCCAGCACGGCAGCGTCCAGCGCGAAGGCGGCAGGGCCACGCACATGCCTGGCATCGTGATCGACATCACCGAGCAGCGTGAGGCAGAGCGCGCGCGGCTGGAGGTGCAGCGGCTGGAGGCCGAGAACCGGCAGATCCAGGAGGCCACCCGGCTCAAGAGCCAGTTCCTGGCCAACATGTCGCACGAACTTCGCACGCCGCTCAACGCGGTGATCGGCTTTGCGGAACTGATGCAGTCGGGCTTCGTCAAGCCCGATTCGCCCAAGCACCAGGAATTCCTCGGCCACATCGCCAACAGCGGACGGAACCTGCTGCAGTTGATCAACGACGTGCTGGATCTGTCCAAGGTCGAGTCGGGCAAGTTCGAGTTCTTCCCGGAGCCCTTGGACCTGGCCTCGATCCTGAAGGAGGCACAAGCCGTTCTGCACTCGGCGACCAGCCGCAAGGACATCGTCATCTCGATGGCCATCGATGCCGGCCTGACCGACCTGAGGCTGGACCCGGCACGACTGAAGCAGGTGCTCTACAACTACCTCTCGAACGCCATCAAGTTCTCCGCATCGGGCGGGCATGTCGTGGTGCGGGTCATGGCCGAGGGAGCCGAACACTTCCGGGTCGAAGTCGAAGACTCGGGCATCGGCATTTCGCCGGCCGACCTGCCACGCCTGTTCACCGAATTCCAGCAACTGGACGCGGGCTACAGCAAGCAGCACCAGGGCACCGGCCTGGGCCTGGCGCTGACGCGCCGGCTGGTCGAGGCGCAGGGTGGCCAGGTCGGCGTGCGCAGCACGGTGGGGGTGGGCAGCGTGTTCCATGTCGTGCTGAACAGGGTGCATGGACAAGACACCCAGCGCGCCGAAGCCGCGGCGCGGAGGGTGCAGGAACGGGAGGCCGGCCGCGTGCTGGTGATAGAGGACGACCAGCGCGACCAGGCACTGCTGGTCGACGCGCTCTCGCAGGCAGGCTTCGAGGTGGATGCCGCTGCGGACGGCCCGTATGCGTTGCGCCGGGCACGTGAAACGGCCTATGCGGCGCTGACGCTGGACCTGAGCCTGCCGGGCATGCGCGGGCTGGAACTGCTGGGCGACATCCGCAGCCGGGGGGCAAGCCAGGCGTCGCCAGTGGTTGGCGTGACCATGCCGGCGGACCTGGCAATGAGTGCCACCTTCGCCATTGCCAACGTCCTGTGCAAGCCCATCCGCGGCGACGAAATCACGTCGGCCATGATGCGCTTCAGGTTGCCGGCACCGGGACGCGCCAATGTCATGGTGATCGACGACGACACGGCGTCGCTCGACTTGATGTGCGCGACGCTGAAGAGCATCGGCATCGACGCCGTCTGCTTCCAGGATGGCCGCCAGGCGATGCAGGAGATCGACCACTGCCGCCCAGATGCCATCCTGCTCGACCTGATGATGCCGGAGTTCGACGGCTTCCAGGTGCTCGACGCCTTGCAACGCATGCCGGCCTGGCGCGAGGTGCCGGTGTTCATCTGGACCAGCATGATGCTGACCGACGACGAATATGCGATCCTGGCCCGGTCGGCGCGCGCGATCCTGGTCAAGGGCGGCGGCGCCATGGCGGCGGTGCTGGAAAGCGTGCGACGCTGGGGCCAGCCCGCTGCGACGCATGCGGGGTGAAGCCGTGAGCAAGCCCCGCGTGCTGATCGTCGACGACAACGCGATGAACATCGCCATCGCCCAGTTCGTGTTGCTGGCCGCGAAGTTCGAGGTAGACACCGCTGCCGACGGTGCGCAAGCGATTCAGAAGGCAGCGTCTTTCAGGCCGGACCTGATCCTGATGGACATCCAGATGCCAGGCAAGGACGGGCTGGAGGTGACACGGGAACTGAAGGCGGACCCGGCCACGCGGCACATCTGCATCGTGGCCTTCACCGCCTTTGCGATGCAGGGAGACGAGGCCAGGATGCGCGCCGCTGGCTGCGATGGCTATCTGTCCAAGCCGATCGACGTCAAGCAGTTCGGCTCGCAGGTGCTGGCCTGCCTGGCAGCGTCAAGGACGCCCCGCGCAGTCTGACTCGCACCGCGAGCGTGCACCTGGCGCTCCGTCGCCCTCTTCGTGGCCCTGGCGAACCCGAACTCAGGCACCACCCGGCAGCGGCGCCGCAGGATGCACCAGCCCCGCCTGGCGCAGCTCGCGCCAGAAGTCGGCCGGCACCACCTCGTTCAGCGCAGCGCGGTCTTCGGCGATGCGGCTGGGCTGGCTGGCGCCGGGGATGACGGCGGCCACCGCCGGGTTGGCAAGCGAGAACTGCAGGCCGGCGGCCTTCATGCTGACACCGTATCGGTCCGCGATGGCCTTGATCTTCGCGACCTTGGCGAGGATGGCGGGCTTGGCCGGGGCGTATTCGAAGTTCGGACCGCCGACCAGTGCGCCCGAGCTGTAGGGACCGCCGACGACGATGCCCAGGCCGCCTTCGGTGACCTTGGGCATCACACGCTGCAGCGCGAGCTCGTGGTCCAGCAGCGTGTAGCGGCCCGCGAGCAGAAAACCATCGGGCCGCGGGGCTTCGAGGTCCAGCAGCAGCTCGATGGCCTCCACCTTGTTGACGCCCAGGCCCCAGGCCTTGATGACGCCTTCGTCGCGCAGCCGGTCCAGCGCCTTGAAGGCGCCCTTGCGCGCGCTCTCGAAGGCGGCCAGCCATTCGTCGCCGTAGAAGTCCTGCGCCAGGTCGTGCACAAAGGCGATCTCGATGTGGTCGGTCTTCAGGCGCTTCAGGCTGTCTTCGATCGAGCGCAGCGTGGCGTCGGCCGAGTAGTCGTTGACGATCTTGTTGGGCCGGCCGTGCTTGAAGACGCCGCCCTTCTCGCCCATGTCGCGCGCGTTCACGTCCTCGACTTCGTCAAGGATCAGCCGGCCGACCTTGGTGCTGATGACGTATTCGCTGCGCGGCTTGCCTTCCAGCGCCTGGCCCATGCGAATCTCGGCCAGGCCGGCACCGTAGAGCGGCGCGTTGTCGAAGTAGCGGATGCCGTCGTTCCAGGCCGCTTCCACCGTGGCCTGCGCCTCGGCTTCGGGAATGTCGCGGAACATGTTGCCCAGCGGCGCGGTGCCAAAGCCGAGCTTGCCGGGGAAAAGGTCCTTGAATGCCATGGTGTGTTTCCTTTTGTCAAAGCGGGTTGAAGTGCTCAGGCGGCCGCGGTCTCGGTCGCTTGCGTGAGCGGATGGGCAAGGCTAAATCGGGCATGGCCCTCGGCACCACCACCGAAGAAGGCAGCCACGGGTGCCTCGAACAGGGGAGTGTTCTCTCGCAGGCGGGTGGGGGTGAACAGAATGTCGGTCGACATGGCGGGCGCTCTGTGCAACTGGAGGACTCGTTGGCTTGGAACGAATGATGAAGACTCCGTCTCAATTCATCCAATTTATCTGTTGAATTCCAGACATTCACAAAGCAATATATCTGGATGCGCTACGACCTGAACCTGCTGCCGGTGTTCCTGACCCTGATGGAGGAGCGCAGCGTGACCCGCGCAGCCGAGCGCCTGGGCATCACGCAGCCGGCGCTGTCCAACGCGCTGACGCGGCTGCGCACGCTGCTGCAGGACCCTCTGTTCATCCGCGAGCGCTATGGCATGCAGCCTACGCAGAAGGCCGAGGAACTGGCCCCCGTGATGGCCGCCGCGCTGGCCAGCCTGGACGACCTGATCCTCGGCCAGCAGGCCTTCGACCCGGCCAAGGCCCGGCTGCAGCTGATCCTGGCGCCGAACAGCTATGTGGAATACACGCTGATGCCGGCCATCGTTGCGCGGCTGCGCGCGCAGGCGCCGGGCATCAGCCTGCGCCTGGCGCCTTTCGGCACGGACCTGGCCGAGACCGGCGTGATCTCGGGCAGCACCGCGCTGGTGATGGGCCGCTTCGTGGACCCGCCGGACAACCTGATCGTGCAGCACCTGATGGACGACGGCCTGGCCTGCGTGGTGCGCGCGGACCATCCGCTGGTGACCGGCCAGAAGATCAGCAAGAAGCAATACGAGCAGCTCAAGCATGTGAACGTGCTGCCGCCTGGCCGGCTGCGCGCCGGGCTGTTCCAGGCGCTGCAGCGCGAAGGGCTCAAGCGCGAGGTGGCCGTCTCGGTCACGCACTTCCTCTCGGTGCCCGAAATGGTGGCGGTGACCGACTGCTGCGCCACGCTGCCCGGCCTGATCTGCCGTCGCCTGGCCAGCGACACGCGGCTGAAGGTGCTGCCCACGCCGGTGGACCTGGGCACGTTTCCGGTCGAGATGGCCTGGCACGTGCGCTGGCGCAACGACCCGGCGCACCGCTGGCTGCGCGGGGTCATTGCCGAGGTGGCGACCGAGGTCTCGCAGGCGCCTACCTGAAGCCCGGCGCTGCCCTCGCCTGGCGGGGACGCGATGGCAGTGCTGTCACGGCGCGCCGCCCACCCACCGACAAGGGAACGAAATACGGATCCGACACCGAGAGGAATCCACCAGTGATGACCGCCGTGGTGCCCGCGCCGGGGATCTGGCGGACCGGGTCCTCCAGCAGCACCGTCCCGTTGAACCCGATGGTCCGCTGGCCCTGATCATCGAGCGCCGAGACCGTGACACCCGCGCAGGCATCCGCCAGGCACGAGAAGCTGCGCGTGTCTCCCGCGGTTTGCAGGAAGATCTTCAGCACGGTGTTGCCGGACAGGACCACGTGGATGGTGTTGAGTGGGGACACGCTGCCGTCGATCGGGACCACGTAGGTCGAGACGCTGAAGTCGACCGCATCATCGATGCCGGGGACGTAATACGGGTAGGCGCTCTTGAAGGTGTAGTAATCGTCGGAGCTGGGCGGCGGTGGGCAGACGTCCAGTGCCGGCGTGCTGTCACTGAAGCTGACGGTGTTGTGCTCGATGCTGGTGCTGCAGTCCGGGGTGAATCCCGCGCCGGGCACCCGGTTGCTCAGTGTTGCAGTGACGGTCATTGCCACGGCGCTGCCGAGACGGCCTTCGCTGTCAACTGCCGACATCGGCACGTTGTGCAGCGCGAAGTTGCGCGCGCGCAGTGGGTCGCCATATTCGTCCACGCTGTCCAACGGTTCGCTGATGGTGACGCCGGTGCAGGCCGCTTGCTCGCAGCGGTACAGCGTCAGGGGGTTGCCAGTCTCGGGGTCGTACCACCACACGTCGATGCTGGCAACGCTCGTACCGTCGCTCACCAGTTCCAGGTAGTAAGGTTGGTCGCCGTCCTGGCTGCCCCAGTTGTAGTCGGCCTGAGACGCTCGTTTGTTGGCGCCGGCCTCGTACATGCAAAGGCCTCGTACGCCGCCAGCGGGATCGAGCAGGTAGAACTTGTCGTTGTCGCAAGGCAAGGTGGGCAAGGCTCCCGCGCCGGCCAGTGCACCGTCAAGGGCGACCTTGGTGCCAGCCTGCGCGCGGAGTTGGACGCCGGCCAGCGTGATCGGCACCGTGTCGTCCGCGGTCAACGCGCCGACCGTGGCACCGGCGCATGCGGTCTGGCTGTCGCAGCCAAAACTGCCTTCTCGGGTGACGTAGGCGATCCGGATGACGGCCCCGTTTTTCACCCTCAGGGCCAGCGTCGATCCCTCGATGTCGGCGAAGTTGAAAACGCGGACGAGATTGCCGCTCATGAACTGCGAGCTGCTGTCCTTCTGGCAGAAGTGGTTGGCAGCAATGCCGCCCGTCACCGCCACACGGGTGCGACTGCAGCGCTGCTTCTGGGCAGCGACCTCGCCGGCCAACTGCGCCAGGCTCGAAGTGGCCGCGGTGAGCGCGTTGTTGAGCACGACGATCTGGTCGAACATCGCATCGCCGGGTGCGTTCTGCATCGGCGTGGTGACCCAGTTCTGGCTTGCGATGGACGAGTTCAGCTCGACCTGGCTCACGCGTGCCAGGTAACGCGTCACCTCGGCCTGAGCGGTCGCCACCTCGGCGTCAGTGAACGCCGGCACGCCACCTTGCCCTGCGAGGGTGTTGTCGAAGTAGGCGGCAGGGTCGGTCCCGAGCAGCCAGGCGGTTGTCAGCGTCGTCAGTGGCGTCAGGTTGGCCGTGCCGTCCCTGGTTGCCGGGGCGAGAAGGCGAATGCCGTCCAGCACATTGGCCGACAACAGGTAAGGCGGCGCCAACTGATCCAAGGTCACGTTGTAGTGGGTGGTGACCGTGACGGCGCTCGTTTCGCGCGCGATGCCTGCGCTGCCTTTCACACCGACGTCCAGGCCGCGAAAGTTGCCCATGTCCATCACCACGCCGTCGCTCACCGTGCCGCTCATCGAGGGCGGGACGGTCGCAGAGGGCGCCTCGCTGCTGCCCTCACCGCCGCCTCCGCAGCCGCACAGTGCCAGCGCGATCACGCACGCCGCGCTGCGCGCCATCGAGCGAGGTAGAGCCGCTGATCGAGGGCTGGTTGCGACAGGGTTGGCGTTGAGCTGAGGTTTCACGCGACGACGACTCGGTTGGGTTGGCAGGGTGTTCACGGCAGGGGCAGCCGGCCGTTCACAACCATGGATTCGGCCGAGCCTCCGCTGCCGCTCGGCATCAGCGTCGTGCCGGCAAACGCGATGCTGCGCAGTCCTGGGGGTGCGCCGTGCTCGGCGTCCTCGATGGCAACACCTGTGCAGGCGCCGCCTTCGCAGGCGAGCGAGCCCATCTCGACGCGCGAGACCCGCCCGTGCTCGTCAACGCGAATGCGCAGCGCCGGTCCTGCGTACGGCAGGTAGCCGATTTGTTCACCGCCGCCCGGCAGGCTGCCCTGCTCGTTGCCGGCATCAGCGCAGAACTTGCTCACCTGGCCGCTGCTGGCAACCAGCGCGAGCGCCTCCCCAGCGCAGGCCGACTCGTCCACGGCTGGGACGGCCAGCGCTGCGCTCACCCGGATCGGGGCCGCTGTGGCATCGGCATCGACCATCGCCGGCGCGAAGTCGGCAGCACGCATGCCTTTTGGGCGCTGCGGTGGCAGTACCCGCAACAGCGTGTCGGCGAGCACGATGCGATGGGTCGAGTTCGGCTGGTTCTGATCGAAGCTCACGCCTGCACAGCCGGCCTCGTTCTCGCTGCAGCCGTAGCGCGCGCCTTGTGCACTCGTCAAGGTGAGCCGATGCACGACGGGGCCGATGGTCTCTGCACGCAGCGTCCAGCCGGAGGTGCCGCCGATGGTCTGGACCTCGTGGATCAGGGTTTCGCCGCTGCGCCGTGTGCTGGTCGGCGTGGCGCATCGAGGTTCAGGCGGCATGGCGCCAAGCGCCAGCCTGATGCTTTGGGCCGCGCAGGCAGGTGACGAGTCCGAGGGAGCGCGTGCGCGTGCCAACGGCGCTGCTTCGGCGAGCGAGGCAGTGAGCGCCACGAATGGCGTCGCCTCGGAACGCACCGCGGCGGCGGGCTGCGGCGAAGGCCGGGGCGAATCGTCCGCCCCGACCATCCACCACCAGGCAAGCAGCAGCGCCAGGCCGGCGACTGCCAACCCGGCAACTGCCAACCGGGCGATGGCCAGCCCACCTGCCCGCCCGGAGCCTTGCATCGCGGTCGCGCTCATCGCCTGTTCCGGCTGCGGCAGCGTGTCACTGGCAGACGTAGCCCGACATCAGGACCTCGATGTCCGACTGGCCTTCTTCGCCACCTTCATGCAACCGCAGCTTGGAGGTGTGGGCCACCGTGTCGATGCCGGTGGCGCAGGTCAGGCGCGCGAAGACCCACGGCGACCACGGGCTGCTGATGCCATCGGGGTCCAGCGCGTTGGTGTCGGCCCGGAAGTTGATCCAGGTGTTGTCGCGCGTCGGGTTCAGGCCGCTCGGCGAGCCCGCGTACTCCCCCAGGCCCTTCTTCGTGCGGCCCGAATACTCGAGGTACTTGTTGGCCTGGGCCGTGTCCACATTGGTGCCGCCAGCGACCGTTCCCATGAAGTAGGCGATCTCCACCGTCGCGCCGGTGGGCACGGCATGGAACATGTCGTTGATCTCGAAGGTCTCGCCATCCGAGTTCCAGGTCGATGTCGTGTTCAGGTTCGCTCGCATGCCGAAGATGAACTTGTTGGTGGCGTCGCAAGTGCTGCCGTTGGTGCTGTGGCACCAGACCCGTTCGTAAAGCTTGCCGACCACGGCGGTGCCCGTGTCGCCGGTGACCGAGATGTTGGTCGTGCGCTGCGGTACCGAGGTCGCGACGATGTAGCCGTCTGCTGCGTAGCTCGGCAGCGCGGTGATCTTGCAGGTGGCCAGCGTGGCCGATTGGGTGCCGCTCGCGCTCTTCGGATTGCAGGTCGAGAGCACGGGGCTGCCAGAGTCGCTGACGGTGACCCAGCCGGCCTGCGCGCCCGCATGGCAGAGCAGGCCGGCGGCGGCAATGGCAGAGAGCAGGAATCGAGATGTCATGGTGTCTCCTTCGTGTTGTGCGCGGGAACTTCCCGCGCGTTGATGAAGCGATTTGGAGAGGGGTGCGCGCGCCTCATGGTCGGGCGTCGAAGTCGTAGTTCAGCCCGACGAAGATGCCGCGCGGCGCGCCTGGCCCGACGAAGGTGCTGTTCTGCCATTCGCTGGAGTTGTAGTTCCAGCCGCTGGCGCCGATGGCGCCGTTCACCGAGGGGGCGAAGGGGTTCACGCCCAGCCGGCCGGCCGAGGCATAGCCGCGGTCGAAGAGGTTGGTGACCTGCAGGAACACGCTGGTGCGGCGGTTGATCTGGTAGCTGGCGTCGAGGTTGAACACCGCGTAGCCGCCCAGCCGGCCCGAGTTGGCAAAGGGCCGGCCGACCGGCACCAGGTCCTGTTGGAAACCGGTCGCAGCGCACTGCGCCGGCTGGCAGGAAAACAGGCCGGTCTCCTGGTCGCTGCCGCTGGCTTGATGCCGGTTGTTTTCGTTGCCTCGCACATAGGTCGACGAACGAAACTGCATGCCGAGGCCCAGCTTCAGACCCTCGCCGGCGCGCCAGCGGGACTGCAGGTTCAGCGTGTGCAACGGGATGCCGGGCATGCGGTCGCCCGGCTTGACCAAAATCGTGCGGTAGGTGCCGAGGCCGCTGTTGTCACCGGCTGTCGGCGAGGGCAGGTAGACGATGCCGCCGCTGGCGATGCCCTGCGAGTTCTGGTTGAAGTCGGCGCTGCTGTTGTGCGGGCTGGTGACGTAGAACGGGCTCTGGAAAGTGGCCTCGGTATGGGCGTAGTCGACGCTCAGCTCAAAAGGCCCTGCGCTGCCCTTGAGCCCCAGCTCCGCGCCTTGCCGGCGGGTCTTGCCGATGGTGTCGAAGAAGCTGCGGCCATCGGCCACGCCGACGTAGTAGATGTCGTCGTGCAGGTCGGTGCGGAACAGGCTGAAGTTCCACTGCAGGTTGGCGGTGGCCTGGCTGAACTGGCCACGCGCGCCCAGTTCGCCCGAGAGCGAGCGGATCTGCGGCAGGTACGGGTCGCCGGACAGCGTGGTCGGCAGGTTGCAGCCCGGCCCGCGCAGGCTGCGCGCAATCGTGCCGCCTTCCGGGTGAGTGGGGTCTATGGGCACGGGCGTGTCGTCGAAGGCGCAACCCAGCTCCACCACTGAGGGCACGCGTGCCCCGCGGCTGAGGTTGGCGAACATGTTCAGGCCGGCAGCAGGACGCCAGTTCATGCCCAGTGCGGGGTTGAACGAGCGGTAGTCGAAGCTCTCTTCGGTGTTGCTGGTCGAGAAGACGTACTTGTCCAGGTTCTTGTTGTTCACACGCAGCTCGTGCAGCGCGACGTCGCCCTCGGACGATCTCACCAGCAATTGGTTGCTGACGCGGGTGAAGTTGTAGCGGGCCGACGAGGTCAGCGTGAACTCGGGGGCTGGTGTCCAGGTGTCGCTGAAGTAGAGGCTGCCGGTGGTGGAATGCCCGGAGAAGTCGTTGCCCGGCACGTCGTTGGCTGCGGCGTAGTACTGGTCGCCAATCGCGTCGGGATCGGAGTAAACGTTGTGGGAGGCGTCGATCAGCCCCAGGCGCTGTGTCAACTCGTAACGGGTGCTGTTGTGGTCGACCGAAGCCCCGACCATCGCGGCGTGGGTCTTGAGGTTCCAGTTGAGCTGACCGGCGGCACCCGTCGTGGTCTGGTCGAGATGCGTCCTGCTGATCAGCCCGATGGGTGTGCCCACGATCACGCCGCTGCCGGCACTGAACGGGTCACTCGCACCGTTGCGGCCGACGACGATGGCCTCGCTGCCGGGAGGGGCTGCCACCTTGTCGTAGGTGATGCTCATGTCCTCGAAGCCTTCGTAGACATCGCCGTTGAAGCCGTGGCGGCTGCTGGTGCGCCGGTAGACGCGGCCGGTGAGGCTGGTCGTGTCAGAGAGGTCGTAGATGCCCGAGACGGTGAGTTGCAGCAGCTTGTTCCGCGCTTCGTCGGGCGAGGTGTAGACGCTCTCGGGGCGTTGGCGATAGAGCTCGGAGGGGATCAGGCCATTGCCCACCAGGGTGTTGTTCGATGCGAGCACAGTCCCGGTCAGGGTGCCCGACGGCACGGAAACGTCGCCGCGACCGAACAACTGCGCCACGCGCGAAGGCGACGCGTCCCGCCAGCCGTCTTCGTGAAACAGGTTGAGTGCAGCGAAGCCGGCGAGGCCGTCATCGTTGGCGCCACCCGAAAGCTGCATCTGCCGGCGGCCCCACGAGCCGCCAAGCAACGAGGCTTCCACGCCGGGCGCGGAGTAGCCGCTCTTGCTGTGCACCGCAATCGCGCCGCCCAGCGTGTTCAGGCCGAAGAGCGGATTCGAGCCTGGAAAGAGGTCGAAGCGTTCGATGGCGTTGAGCGGGATCAGATCCCAGTTGACGACATCTCCGAAGGGTTCGTTGACGCGGACACCGTCGAAGAATACCGAGAGGCCTTGCGGTGTGCCAATCTGCGGGCTGGCCGTGAAGCCGCGGTAGTTCACGTCCATCTGGAAGGGGTTGCCGGCGTAGTCGTTGATGTTGACGCCCTGCATCTCCCGGTTCATGTAGTCGCCAATGTTCAGCGCACGCGACTCACGGATCTCGGTGCGGGTGGCACTTTGAACGTTGGCCGGAATCTGGTCCTTGGAGACGCCTGAGCCAGGCAGAGGGCCAATGTCGACCGGGCGCTGGCCGCGGATCAGGACGATTTGCGCGGGGGTCGCAGAAGCAGCCGCGTCCGGCGGAGCAGCTGTCTGCTGCGCGACCGCGATGCTGCACCCGGCAATGAGTCCAACCGCCACCAACTTCTGGACAGGCCGATACGGTAAAGCACCGCTCTGAACGTGCATGTGAATGAACCCATTTCGATGGCGTGTTCGCGACCGCGTTGCGGCCATGGCAGAGCTTGAGGCGAGCCGTATTGCCTCCTCGAACCTCGTTGTGATCGCGTCCTGATTTCACGACAGGCATTGCTTTGCATTGCCGCCTTGATGCAACGATATGAGCCAGTACACAGAAAGCATTGGGAAAATTTCCCGCTCACTGGTCGGTGGATTCCCTACGGGCTTCCTGAGCCTGCGAGTGCAGCTTTTTCCGGCGCACGCAGTGCGCGAGCAAGAGCACGTGCCGAGCGCACGGAGAGATGTCGAACGCCATCCTGATGAACGCGATGGCCGCGTGCATCAAGGCGACCGCCAGAATGCGGCCTCACAGACACAGGGCGCTGTCGAGCGTTGGCGAGTTGGCGATTCCGGGAACGCGGCGGAAGCCGATATCGCAGTGGCGATGGTGCGGGGGGCCACATGACCGGCATGTGGCAGAGACCGTGAGTTCGATCGCCGGCGACCAGTGACGGCAATCGCTGCGGAGCGGCCGCGGCCAAGATGCCAAACCAACGGCACCGTGAGGCACCGGCTTTCGTCATCGACCGGCACTGGACCCCAGGTTCACATGAAATTGCGCGTGTGCAGCGCCGCCAGCCGCTCGGCCTCTTCGTTGGCGAAGCCCAGGCGGGTCAGCCGGGCGCGGCGGCCGGTGGCCATGTCGGCCTGCAGGCGCGAGACGGCCTGGTGGCCGCGGGCGACGGCGGCGGGTGTGAGGCCGCCGGAAGCGATCACGACCAGCGAGTCGAAGACCTCTTCGTTCAGGCCAGTGGTGTTGGCCAGCGCCTCGTAGCGCTGCTCCACGGCGTTGCGCAGGCTGTTGAGAAACTCGGGCTGCGCGGCAAGGCGGTGTTCCAGGTGGGCCATGCCAAACGCGACGTGGCGGGCCTCGTCGCGCGCGGCCAGGCGGGCGATCTGGCGGGTCACAGGGTCGGGTGCGTGTTCGTGCAGGAAGTTCAGCAGGTTGACGAAGCTGCCCTCGCCGAGCACAGCCAGCAGGAAGCTGGCAATCGAGAAATCAGGCACCCCAAACAGCGTTTGCAGCGAAGCCTGGCTGCCGGCGGTGGACAGCCCGGGCTCTGCGCCACGCAGCGTGGCGCGGCGGTTGAACACTTCCACGTGCCGGGCTTCGTCTGCGCACTGCAGCGCCAGCAGCTGCATCACCTCACGGTAATGCGGGTGGATCTGGCCGAGGTAGCGCGCGGGCACCAGCAGGGCCGCGTTCTCGTTCTCGATCAGGTAGGTCATGACCTGCACGACCGCGGCTTCCAGCTCGGGGGCCAGGCTGAATTCGGCCTGCCAGTCGACGGCGGTCTCGGGGTCCCACTGCGCCGCCGCCGCTTGCCGGTAGAGCTCGCCGGCGCTGGCGGCCCAGAGCTCGTCGCGCTGGCGAAGGGCGAAATCGAAGGGCGGACTGCCGG
>NZ_VIDT01000519.1 GCF_006519715.1 Ideonella azotifigens | reverse complement strand
GCCGACAAAGCCGCCGACGCTGCCGGTGCCCATCACCAACACCCGCGGGAGGTTGGCGCTCGCGGCGGTTATCGGGGAAGAGGCGAGCGGCGCGACGGCAGGCATGGACGGCGGGTTCCTCAAGCTGGAAGAGACGCTCCCGACGAGCGGCCGAGGGCCTGGCGATGATGCCTTTGGCCGGCGCGGTTTTCGGCCCCATGGCGCTACGAGGAAACCCGCTCCGCACATCAGCTGCTGTTCCGCAAAACCCACAGCAGCGGCGGATTCATGCATACAACTGAGAATGATTCGTATTAGCTTGTAAACTGCCGGGTTGATGTTGGAGATGCAGATGAAGCAAGAATTCCTGATGACGACCTGTGCCATCGCGGCCTGCCTGGCGTTGGGCGATGCCCGCGCGCAGGAAGCCGCCGCTCCCGCGCAGGACGTCGCGCAGCAGCAAACGGTGATGGTGAAGGGCAAACGGGCCAACCGCGTGTCCAAGGGCGCGACCGGCCTGCCGATGGAGGTGAAGGACACCCCGCAGACCATCAGCACCATCGACAAGGACGAGATGGCCGACTTCGGCCTGACCGGCAGCAACGAAGCGCTGGCCCTGGCCACCGGCATCAACGTCGAGCAGTACGAAACCAACCGCGCGACCTTCAATGCGCGCGGCTTCGAGATCCAGCTGACCCAGGTCGACGGCCTGGGCATGACCAATTCCTGGGGCACGGTGGTCGGCCGCGAAGACACCTTCCTGTTCGAGCGCATCGAGTTGATCCGCGGCGCCAACGGCTTGCTGACCGGCGTGGGCAATGCCTCCGGCACGATCAACTACATCCGCAAGCGCCCGACCAACCAGGACGGCGGCGAAGTCACGGTGACCGGCGGCTCCCATGGCCTCAAGCGCGTGGGCCTGGACTACAACAAGGTCCTGACCGAAGACGGCGCGTGGGCCGCGCGTGTGGTCGTGGCCCACGAGGACAAGGATTCCTACCTGCGCGACCTGCATGACAAACGCACATCGCTCTATGGCGTGGTCGACGGCCAGATCGGCGACAACGGCACGCTGACCATCGGCGTCACAGGCGTGAATGCCAAGCAGGACTCGCCGATGTGGGGCTCGCTGACGCTGCTGCGCTCGGACGGCACGCAGGCCGACTTCGCGGTCGGTTCTTCCACCGCGCCGGACTGGGCCTACTGGAACACCAAGTCGGTGACCAGCTTCGCCGAGTATTCGCATCGCCTGTCGCCGGACTGGGAAGCCAAGTTCACCGTCAACCGGCGCCATGGCGACGAGGCGACCAAGCTGCTCTACGCCTACTCGAACACCGGCATGCTGAACCCGGACGACACCGGCCTGATTGGCTGGCCGTACCACAGCATCAGCCACACGGACAGCCGGGTGCTGGACGCCAACCTCAGCGGTCAGTTTTCCGCCTTCGGCCGCAGCCACAGCCTGCTGGTCGGTGTGAGCAACTCCAAGGAAACCACGGCCACCGACATCTACGCGGCGACGAGCAACAACTTCCTGCCGCTGCCCGCCTTCCCGTATGGCGGCGACGCCTATCCGGAACCGGAGTGGGGCGCGCGCGAACCCAGCACCAGCGGCGAACAGACGCTGACCCGCGTCTACGCCGCCTCGCGCATCGCGTTGACCGATTCGCTCAAGACCATCGTCGGCGTGAACGCGGTGCGCCATTGGCGCGCCGGCGAGTCCCGCTATGGCAGCGGCGGCCAGTTGCTGGACCCGACCACCAAGAAGCTCAGCCCCTACCTGGGCTTCACCTACGACTTCACGCCGAACGTGCTCGGCTACGCCTCGTACTCCGACATCTTCCTGCCGCAGGAGCAGGCCGACGTGAAGGGTGACCTGCTGGCACCGGTGAAGGGCACGAATGCCGAAGTGGGCGTGAAGGCGGATTGGCTGGACAAGCGCCTGTTGACCACTTTCGCAGTCTTCACTTCAAAGGAACAAGGCCTGGCGACCTACGCCGGCATTGATGCGAACCAGCAGTACTACTACGAAGCCAAGGACGTGAAGTCCAAGGGCTTCGAGACCGAAGTCACCGGCCGCATCAACAAGGACGCCAAGCTAACGCTGGGCTACACCCACCTGACGCTGACCGGCCCGGACGGCCACGGCATCTACGAATGGGTGCCGCGCAACACGCTGAACTTCCGCGTCGACAGCCGCATGCCTTTCCTGCCGGCGCTGCGCATGGGCCTGGGTGGCCGCTGGCAGTCCGACGTCAGCAAGATCGGCAGCGCCGAGCAGCCCGCCTACATGGTGGCCAACGCCTTTGCCGCCTACGAGCTGACCAAGGACGCCACGCTGCGGCTGAACATCAACAACCTGTTCGACAAGAAGTACATCGGTGGCCTGGCCTACGGCGCGATCTACGGCGCACCGCGCAACGGGGCCGTGACGCTGGAATACAAGCTCTGAAGCGGGGGCCTCCGCTCGCTACACTGCGGCGATTGCCTTGTCCACGGCCGTTCCACGCATGCAAAACACCCCGCTGATCCCCTGGCATTCCATGTTCATGGGCGTGGCGCTGCTTGCCGCGGCGCGCTCCAAGGACAGCCGCAAGCGCAACGGGGCCTGCATTGCCAGCCCGGACAACAAGATCATGGGCGTGGGCTACAACGGCCTGCCGCGGGGCTGTGACGACAACGACGAAACCTACTGGAGCGACGTCGACGAGGACCCGCTGCGCTCGCGGCACAGCTACATCGTGCACGCCGAGGTCAACGCGATCCTCAACTGCGTGGTGTTGCCGCTGACCGGCAGCACCATCTACGCGACCCAGTTTCCCTGCCCGCGCTGCGCCCAGTCCATCATCCAGGTGGGCATCCGCAGGGTGGTGTTCCTGGAGCAGAAGGCGCACCAGGCCGCGTCCATCCAGGCCGCGAACAAGATGCTGGCCGATGCAGGGGTGCAGGTGCTGAGCCTGGACGAACTGGAACAACCCTCGGCCGAGTGGTGCGGCAAGCTCGACGAGTTCATCCGCCAGACCGGCCCGGTGGTGCACGGCACGCCGCCGGCTTGAACCGAACAGCGTCAAACAGCGGCGCTTTCAGGCCTGTTTTTGCCGCTTCCTGTCGGTGGGCTGTCGCGCACCATGCGGTCATGGCGCCGGACCTTCGTCCGCGCGGCCAGCAACCAGGAGGCCGCCATGTCGTCGCAACACACCACTCCCCCCGTCCAGAACCCGCCGGCTTCGCCTGCGGTGACGCGGCTGTTGTCCGGCCTGGGCCTTGCTGCGGTGCCGGTCGCGGCCATGGTCGCACCCGAGACCGGGCAACTCGACGATGCCGAACTCTCGCGGTCGGTGGTGGCCGACGTGGGCATGGGCACGCTGCTGCGCTTCAAGTCGCTGATGGCGATCGAGGGGCAGACGGTGCATGTCGCCCGGATGTGCTACGACCGGCAATACGCCTTCGAGCGCATTGCCAATGCCCACACCAGTGCCTTCGACCCGCTTCGGCGCGTCGCGCTGGAGCTGTTCCAGGCCTACCACCGCCGGGAAGAGGGCAGGCTCTGACGCTGGGCCAGCGGCTTCACCACTGTCGGCGGTGAGGTTGTCGTCCTAGCCAAGCCTGGGCAAAGTGCCCACAATGGCTTCAGTTCCGCTGCGCCCCAACCGGCCGGCGGCCGACGGACGATGCGCCCCGTCGAGGGGCGTGCCTGATGCAAGGCCGTTCCGATGAGAACTGCAGCCCGCCCCAAAGCCTTGGTGGCCGCCTGGTTCGACTTCCTGACCGAGCCGCAACGCGGACTGGCCGAGCAGTTGCAGGCCGCCGTGCGCCAGGCCGTGCCCGAAGCCACCGAAACCGTCAAATGGGGCAACCTGGTCTTTGGCGTGGACGACACGCTGCTGATGGCCATCGTCCCATTCAAAGGCCATGTGAATCTGCAGCTGTTCAACGGCAGCCAACTGCCGCCCGGCATTGCGCCGCTGGATGGCAGCGGCCGGGGTTCGCGCAGCCTGCGCTGCCGGCTGGGCCTGCCGATCGACAGTGTGCAGGTGCAGAT
>NZ_VIDT01000518.1 GCF_006519715.1 Ideonella azotifigens | reverse complement strand
CAGCGACGATGCGCCGCTGTTCGGCCTCAGCTTCGAGGGCCGCATGCCGCGCATGCGCTACTTCTTCTCAGGCTTGCTGTTCTACGTGGGCATCGCCGGGCTGGGCATCCTGCTGGCACTGCTGCCAGGCATGATCTTCAAGGGACTGCTGGGCATTGTCGGCATCGCCGTGCTGATCGTCTGGTCGCTGCGGGTCACGGTGCTGCGACTGCACGACATCGGCCAGAACGGCTGGTGGGTGCTGGTGCTGCTGATCCCCATCATCAACTGGATCGCCACCGTCGCCCTGCTGTTCTATCCCAGCGAGGCCTACGAGAACGAGCATGGCCCCAAGCCGGTGGATGACAGCGGCCGGGGCGTGGTGATCGCACTCGGCGTGCTGATCCTGATGTTCGCCCTGCTGTTGAGCTTGGCCGTGCCCGCCTACAAACGCTACGTGGACAAGGTGCACGAGGAAATGGACGACGACGAGCGCCCTGAAGCCCAGCAGCGCAGCGACGACCCAATGCCCAGCGCTGCCGAGCTGCAGTCCGTCCTGCACAGCCCGCGCGCCGCCGAGCGTTTCCGCGAGGAATACGCCCACGCCAAGGGCCACCGCGCCTTCAGCGTGTCGAACGACGGCGCCTCCGGCTGGGCCTCAGGCGCCTCCAGCATCGACACCGCCGTGCGCGAAGCCCTGGCCAGCTGCGACCACGACCGCCGCGCGTACACCTCGGAGTGCTACATCGTGCACGTGGACACGGACTGGGCGATGCGCTGAGCATCCCCGGCCTGGTGGTTGTGCTTGGCCGAGCTTGTCGGCGTATATCAAATGCTATACAGTCGATTAATGAGCCGCTCCGCCACCTTGCCCCCCATTCGCATCGCGCCCGAAGCCAAGGCCAGCCTGGAGGCTGTGCTGCGAGAAGGCGAGTCCATGACGCAGTTCATCGAGAACGCCGTCTGCCGCGAGGTTGAATTTCGCGCCGAGCAGAACGCTGCCGTTGCGCGTGCGAAGAAGGCACTGCGCAGCGCCGACAAGGGCGAGGGCCTGGTCACGGCCGAAGACTTCCTGGCGGGCATGACGCAGCGTGCCAAGGCGGCACAGCAGCGCATCCGGGAAGCGGTGGCAGCGAAGCAAAAGCGAGCCTCTGAGTGAGCGAGCCCTATCGCGTCATTCCCAGCCTCACCTTCCAGCAAGACATCGAGCGCCTCGAAGACCACATCATCCTGCGCGAGCTGGCGAGCCACGCGCCCGATGAGAGGTGCCTCTTTCGGTTCCGCGATGCGGTCGAACAAGGGATGAGCGTCCTCGCGTTCGCACCGCACACCTGCCGCCGGTCCGAGCAAGACCGGGAATTCCGGGAATTGATCATCCCGTTTGGCAAGGGCGGCTGCGTCTTCCTGTTCGCGATGCGTGACGCGGAGGTCGTGCTGCTCGCCGCCAGGGACCAGCACAAGCACGACTACCGCTGACGGCGGCGTAGCGGGCAAGGGCTGGAGCGGCTGGTCGGAGCAACCAGCAACTGCAATAGAGATCGGCGACGCCCTCAATATCACCCCCGGCAAGCGTCATCACTGATAGATCACAAAAACATAGTGCCCCGACTTTGCAGCCTCAGCATAAAAAGCCCGAAGCTTCTGAAAAGCCGGGACTAAAAATTCTTCCAATACCGAATCTTTTTCACTCAACCATTCCATTCCGCCCACCTCGAACTTCTCCATTTCTTTTCGATCAAAAAACTTTTGGAGATCAGCTGTGGTGATGCGATCCAAGGCAGCGGAAAGCTGCTTGACCTCGGCTGGTTTGAAAAGCCTTGCGCTGCCCATACCAAAATCAATCTTCGGGTCTCGCTGACTTTTGTCGCCGCGACCCTCAATTGCGCTCAATACCATGTCCGCCGCAGCCCCGTCAGTGGCTCCAGGGCAAACACCCAGCTTTCCCAGTTCTTCCGACAACAATGCGTCGAAGTCGGTGTTTTCACCCAGAGATTTTGATTCAATTTGGCGACCGGCGGCTCGATACGTTGCAACAAGGTGTACTTGCTCGCCACGTTTGGTGCTTGACAGCAGCCAGGCGAGAACTTCGTAATCCTTATCCAAATCAAGCAAAGCAGCTTTTGCAAACCGTGGATCGTTTTTGATATTCCAGACAACGGATGGCTGCTTGTGCACCAAATCAAGTTGGACCTCATCCACGTGAGCGTAGTAGGCAATAATGCTCATATAGATACCCTCCCTATCAAAAAATTGAATATTCAATCAATCTTACAAAACAAGCCTACGCGCCCTTTTCGGGAGTCTCGATCGTCGGTATTTTGCCATTCGAACTGTTCGGAGTCTGGGAACCCGAGCAGTCGATCACATACGCCGAATTTACTTGCCTAGATTCAAGCTTCGCAACGCACTAGCCTCGAAGCGAGCCCAGTAAATGCCAATCATCTCAGCTTTGCTGCGGATCTTGATCCGGCCAATCGAAGTGAAGGTAGTCCATCTGGTTCTGGTCGCCATCGTAGATGCCCAGCCAGTGCCGAATTTGAGCCTTCATTAGAGCCCCGGATACTTGCCGAGCGTCAGCATTGAGGACCTCCGGCCTCGCGGCCGTCCCATCCAGCGTCCATTCACCTTCAGGCCGCCAATCCTCGAAGGAGAAACACTCGCAGTCCGAAACAATGATCTTGTAGGCGCCTTTCGACACTCCCAACCCGTGTCGCGCCAGCAGATCGGACATCTCCTTCTGTTCCGGGCATCCGACGCAGACGCCATAGGCAAACGTGCGCTCTGGCGCGATGCCATCCTCGTGGCCTATCGAGCCGACAAAGTTCACGAGGGCCTCTTTGCCAGGTTGGGATTCAGGCCGCAGTAGAAAAAGTCGTCGCCAAAGGCCCATGTTCCTGCCTCCATCGCATTCGTCTCATCGGACGATGGTATCCAGGTCATAACGCGAGAACACTCGCACCATGACGCCAGACGCCTCACACACGGCCCTCGCCCTCTCAGCGAATCACATCATCCAGCCGCCTGAGCTTGGCCTTGCGGCCCTTGAGCGTGCCGCTGGAGAGTTTGGCGACGACCTGGTCGGCGATGCTGGCTTCGACGGCCACGTAGGTGTGGAAGTCGCCAACCTTGATCTTGCCGATCTGGCTGCCGGCGAAGCCGGCGTCGCCGGTGAGCGCGCCCAGCACGTCGCCGGGGCGGATCTTTTCCTTCTTGCCGCCGAGGATCTGCAGCGTGACCATGGCCGGGCGCAGCGGACCGCCGGGGGCGTCCTTCAGCTCGCCGAGCTTTTCCCAGTCGAAGGGCTTGCCCTGGGCCAGCTCGATGCGGCCGATGCGGCCCATCTCGTCCATGCTGACCAGGCTCAGTGCCAGGCCGTCGTGCCCGGCGCGGCCGGTGCGGCCGATGCGGTGCACGTGCTGCTCGATGTCCTGCGTGACGTCGACATTGATCACCGCTTCGAGCTGCTCGATGTCCAGCCCGCGCGCGGCCACGTCGGTGGCCACCAGCACCGAGACGCTGCGCTGCGAGAAGCGGATCAGCACCTGGTCGCGCTCGCGCTGGTCCAGGTCACCATGCAGCGCCAGCGCGACGAAGCCTTCGGCCACCAGCACGTCGACCAGGTCGCGGCACTGCTGCTTGGTGTTGCAGAAGGCGATGGTGCTGGCCGGCCGGTAGTGGCGCAGCAGTTGGCCGACGACGTGCAGCCGGTCGCTGTCGGCCACTTCGAACGCGAGTTGGCGGATCTGGCCGGCGGGTGCGGTGGCAGGGCCGCCGGTCTTGGCGGTGGGCGCGCTGACGGTCAGCTGGCGTGGCTTGCGCAGGAAGCGCGAGGCCAGCTTGGCAATGCCTTCGGGGTAGGTGGCGGAGAACAGCAAGGTTTGCCGCTCGGCCGGGCACTGGCTGGCGACGGTGACCATGTCGTCGATGAAGCCCATGTCCAGCATGCGGTCGGCTTCGTCGAAGACCAGCGTCTGCAGGCCGCCGAGCTGCAGAGCGCCCACGTCCAGCAAGTCCATCAGCCGGCCCGGCGTGCCGACGACGACG
>NZ_VIDT01000517.1 GCF_006519715.1 Ideonella azotifigens | reverse complement strand
GTGAGCTTCCAGCGTGTCTTCCAGTGCCGTCATGGCGACCTGCTCGTCCCAGCCGCTGGCGCGCATGGCATTCAGCACATCGGCCGGCTGGCAACCGGCTTGCGCCTGGGCCACGATCCAGGCGCGCAGTTCAGGGGTGATGGTCTGCTGCACGTTCATGGCGGCGATTTTGTCATTGCCTCGCGGCCGGGCGCCAGCGACCGGCCCCGCACCCGGGTTTCAGGCTGCCACGCGGCGGCGGAAGACCAGGCGGTCCGGCTCCGAGACCTTGGCGTCGAAGCGGTAGCCTTCGGCGTCGAAGCCGGTCAGCGGCTCGACCTGCTGCAACCGGTGCTCGATCGCGTAGCGCGCCATCAGGCCGCGGGCCCGCTTGGCGAAGAAGCTGATGATCTTGTACTCGCCGTTTTTCCAGTCCTCGAACACGCAGTCCACCACACGTGCCTTCAAGGCCTTGCGGCGCGCCGCGCGGAAGTACTCCTGAGAGGCCAGGTTGACGATCACCGGCGCCTTGTCGCGCGCCTGCTGGGCGTTCAGGTAGCCGGCCAGCGTGTCGCCCCAGTAGCCGTAGAGATCGTCCGCCTCGGCGGTGGCCAGGCGCGTGCCCATTTCCAGCCGGTAGGGCTGCAGCCGGTCCAGCGGACGCAGCACACCGTACAGGCCGGAGAGGATCACCACATGCCGCTGCGCCCAGTCGAGCTGGTCCTCGCTCAGCGTGGCGGCGCGCAGGCCTTCGTAGACGTCGCCGTTGAAGGCCAGCACCGCGGGCTTGCTGTTGTGCGCCGTGAAGCGGGTCGACCAGGCGGCGTAGCGCTGTGCATTCAGCTCGGCCAGTGGCTCGGAGAGGTCCATCAGCCCGGCAATGTCGGAGACCGTTTGCGTCTTCAGTACCGCGATCAGCGCGGCCGCCTCGGCCACGAATTGCGGCCGGGTGGCACGGGCCAGCACCGGTGCCGGCACGGGGGTTTCGTAGTCCAGGGACTTGGCAGGGGAAAGCAGGAACAGCATCGGGCGCAGCGCTCGCTCAGTCTTCTTCGTCTTCGGCCGGCAGGCGGCCGGCGAGGCCCGGCACCGCGCCCATTGCCGCAGCCCACGAACGATGCGGAATGTGGCTGCGCAGGCGCAGGATGGCGCACTGCAGCAGGTGGCCGTTGATCTCGTGGCCCACGCCCTCGGCGATGTCGATGGTCGCGTCGCCATGCAGCTCGCCCAGGCGCTCGATCGCGGCGCGGGCATGCACTTCGGGAATCACCGTGTCGGCGCTGCCGTGGAAGAAGTGCAGCGTGGTGTGCTGCGGCGCCACGTCCGGCAGCGCCGGGTAGCGGCCGGCAAAGGCCAGCACCCGGCCGGCAATGCCGTCATGCGCCTGCACCAGCGAGAGCGCCATGATGCTGCCCTGCGAGAAGCCCCACAGCGCCGTGGCGGCCGGGCCCAAGCCGGTTTCCTGCTGCATCGCATGCACCCAGTCGGCCAGCGCAGGCAGCACCTCGGCCACGCGCGTCACGCGGTTCTCCTCGGTCACGCCCTGGACCGAGAACCACTGCCGCGCCTGGCCGGTCGGGTCACCGTCGAACGGCGAGAAGCCCTCCGGCGCGACGATGGCCGCCTGCGGGAATTCCTTCTGCACCAACCGGGCCAGCGGCGCCATGCCGGCGGCATTGCTGCCCACGCCGTGCAACAGCAGCATCAACTGTTCGGGCCGCCCTTCGGCGGGCAGCCATGTCATCACCTTGTTCATCGCCCGGATTGTCCTTCGACTCCGGCCCCGCCTGCCAACCAGCTTGCCGACAACCCTGCACCGCGGACCGAACTGGCCTGTGCTGGCCCGGCATTTCGGCCCATCGGCCAAACGCAAGCCTGCGCACACTTCAAGTTCCCGCCTACCGTGCGTGAATCCGCCGCCCCTCGCTTCGCCCCCATGTCCCAGCATCCCGCCATCAGGACCCGGCTGATGACTGCCGCCATTGGCGCAGCGGTCGGCCTGCTGATGCTGCTGGGCATCCGCACGGTGTTCAACAACAGCGTGACCCGCGCCGAAGAGGCCCGCAGCCAGGCCCGCGAGCGCTACCTGGAGCTGGGCCTGAGCCTGGGCGCCATGCTGGACGCCGAGACCGGCCAACGCGGCTACGTGCTGACTGCCCTGCCCAGCTTCCTGGCGCCCTACCAGGGCGCGCACCAGCGGGCCAACGAATCGCTGCAGCGGCTGCGGCCGATGTATGCCGAAGACGCCGAAGGCCTGGCCAGTCTGGACGAACTGCAGCGCTGGGAACTGCTGAAGTTCAACGAGCTGCAGGAGATCATCGACGTGCGGCGCGAGAGCGGACTCAGCGCGGCCCGCGAACGGGTCGCCGACGAGCGCGGCCAGCACGACATGGAACAGATCCGCCGCATCATCGACGCGCTGCGCGAACGCGAGTCGGGCGCGCAGGCCACGCTGGCACAGGTGGTGCAGCAGGCCAGGCGCGATGAGACCTGGTTCGAGCTGCTGTTCGTCGCGCTGCTGCTGGGCGCTGGCGGGCTGGTCTACCGCTCGCAGCTGCAGCGCGCCCATGAAGCGCAGGAGGCGGCCACGGCCCAGGTCGCGTCCGAGCGGCGGCTGCGGGCGGTGACCGACAACATCCCGGCCATGGTCGTGCGCCTGGACCGCGAAGCCCGCATCCTGTTCGCCAACCCGGCCGCCGGCATGCTGCTCGGCGAAACCCAGGAGAGCATGCTGGGCCGCACCGTGCGCGAAGTGCGTGGCGAGGCCTCGTACCAGGCCATGAAGCCGTACATCGAGCGGGTGCTGGCCGGCGAATCCGTCGTCTTCGAAACCTCGCCTGTCATCGCCGGCGTGCAGCGCCATTTCCAGCAGCACTACGCGCCTGACCGCGACGAAGCCGGCCTGATCCGCGGCTACTTCGTCTTCATGTTCGACATCACCGAGCGCAAGCTCGCCGAGCAGCGCCAGGCGCAGAGCGAACGCCAGCTGCGCACCATCACCGACAACCTGCCGGTGCAGATCACCTACATCAAGCCCGACGAGACGGTCGCCTTTGCCAACGCCACGCTGCAGCATTGGATGGACGTGCCGGTCAAGGACATCCTCGGCAAACCGCTGAACCAACTGCTGGGGCCGACGCTGTATGCCGAGCGCAGCCAGCCGCTGCAGCGCTGCCTGCGCGGGGAACGGGTCGAGTTCGAAAGCCAGTCCGAGGTGCATGGCGCGGGCGTCTGGCTGCACACCACCTACCTGCCCGACGTGGCCGAAGACGGCAGCGTCGTCGGCGTCTACGCGCTGAGCAGCGACATTTCCGCGCTGAAGGCCGTGCAGCAGGAGCTGAACGCCCAGGCCAGGGTCGACACCTTGACCGGCCTGCCCAACCGCCGCCAGTTCGACGAACGCCTGCCGCAAGCCCTCGCCCGCAGCCGCCGCAGCCGGCGCCCCCTGGCGCTGCTGTTCCTCGACGTGGACCATTTCAAGCAGGTCAACGACACCCACGGCCACCCGGCCGGCGACGCAGTGCTGGCCGAGCTCGCGCGCCGCCTGCTGCAGGTGGTGCGCGCGACCGACACCGTGGCCCGCCTGGCTGGCGACGAATTCGTGGCCATCCTGGAGAACCTGCACCACCCGGACGACGCCCACCTGGTTGCCGAAAAAATCGTCGAGGCCATCCGCCGGCCGATGCTGCATGGCGACCTGAGCGTGCAGGTCTCGGCCAGTGTCGGCGTGTCGTTCTACGACGGTCCGCACGACACCATGGAAAGCCTGGTGGCCCGCGCCGACCAGGCCCTCTACCGCGCCAAGGCCGCCGGCCGCAACACCTTCGCGGTGACTGCCGCCTGAGGCTGCCTGAAGCCGCAGCTCGGGGCATGTCCGCCGGCTGCACTACACTTTTTGCGACCGTCTCCCACAGCCATCCCCGACTTTCCTGTCCATCCATCCGCATGCAGTCCTGGCCACGCCTGGCCGCGCTCGCGGCCATCCGCGGCTACCAGCGCTTCATCTCCCCGCACAAGGGCTTTGCCTGCGCCTGGCGCGTGCACACCGGTGGCG
>NZ_VIDT01000516.1 GCF_006519715.1 Ideonella azotifigens | reverse complement strand
GCCAGCCAGCGGCGGGTGGAGGAAACGGAGGTGGGCTTCATGGCCGGCATGCCTTTGAGTGGTGCTTCAGTGCGTCAGGGCTTCGTGCGTCCGTGGCCCGGTCAGTTGACCGAAAACGCAACGTCGATGTTGCCGCGGGTGGCCTTGGAATACGGGCAGGTGGCGTGCGCCTCGTCAACCAGCGCACGGGCCACCTCGGGCGCCAGGCAGGGCAGGCTGATCGCCAGCCGGGCTTGCAGGAAATAGCCGCCTTCGCCAGTGCCCAGGTCCACCTCGGCGGCCACCGCCACGTCGGCCGGCAGCGCCACCTTCATGCGGCGCGCGGCGTGACCCATCGCGCCAATGAAGCAAGCCGACCAGCCAGCGGCGAACAGTCTTTAACATGAGGTATTCCTTTTGAGAAAGGTTGGGACATTCAGAGGCGGGCGACATCGAGCACGGCCTGTGCAAAGGCGGCCGGCGCCTCCTGCGGCAGGTTGTGGCCAATGCCGCCTTCGATCAGCCGGTACTGGTACTTGCCGGTGAACTTGTGGCGGAAGGCCGCGTCGCCCACGGCATGCGGGGCGCCGTTGGCATCGCCTTCCAGCACGATGGTCGGCACGCCGATGGTGGGGCCTGTGGCCAGGCGCCGCTCCAGCGCGTCGTAGCGGGCCTCGCCGTCGGCCAGGCCCTGGCGCCAGCGGTAGTTGTGGATCACGATGGCCACGTGGTCCGGGTTGTCCAGCGAGGCGGCGCTGCGGGCGAAGGTCGCGTCGTCGAAGCGCCACATGGGCGAGGCCGTCTGCCAGATCAGCCGGGCGAAGGCGTCGCGGTTCTTCTCGTAGCCGAGGCGGCCCCGCTCGGTGGCGAAGTAGAACTGGTACCACCAGGCGTATTCGGCCGCTGGCGGCAACGGCGCCTTGTTGGCCTCGCGGTTGCCGATCAGGTAGCCGCTCACCGAGACCAGCGCCTCGCAGCGCTCGGGCCACAGTGCCGCGATGATGTCCGCCGTGCGGGCGCCCCAGTCGAAGGCGGCGAACAGCGCACGCGGGATCTTCAGCGCGTCCAGCAGGGCGATGATGTCCAGCGCCACCGCGGCCTGCTGGCCGTTGCGGAAGCTGTCCACCGACAGGAAGCGTGTGCTGCCATGGCCGCGCAGGTGCGGCACGATGACCCGGTAGCCCTGGGCCACCAGCAGTGGTGCCACCTCGGCGAAGCTGTGGATGTCGTACGGCCAGCCGTGCAGCAGCACGACCACCGGGCCGTCGACCGGGCCCAGCTCCGCATAACCCACGTTCAGCAGGCCAGCCTCGACCTGGCGGATGGGGCCGAACGACGCGGCCGTCGTGCCGGCCGCGTTCTGCGCGGTGGCAGCACCGGTCCAGGCCAGGCCAAGGCTGGCGGCGCCGAGGCTGATGGCGGTGCTGCCGAGGAACTGGCGGCGGGAAGCAAGCGGGGTGTGGGACATGGGCTCTCCTGGCAAAGACGGGGGACTGCGGGCACGGGGCGAATGGTCCGCGTTCCACCCCGCGCGATCAAGAGCAACTAACATCACGCTTAGTTGCCTGTTGAGCAACACCAAGCGACGCCCGCCAGCAACGCATTCAGGGGAGCCATGTGATGCGAGAGATCAACCAGCAGCGCCTGCGCTATTTCCGCGAGGTGATGGCGCAGGGCACCATACGCGGCGCGGCCGACAGCCTGAACACCGCGCCCTCGGTCATCACCCGGCAGATCCGCCTGCTGGAAGACGAGCTGGGAGCGCAGCTGTTCGAGCGCGAGGCACGCGGCGTGAAACCCACCGAGGCGGCGGCCCACCTGCTGGATTTCTGGCGCGGCTACCGCTCGCACCAGGAGCGGCTGGAAGACCGGCTGCAGGCCATTCAGGGGCTGCAGCTGGGCCGTGTGCGGGTGGTCATCAGCGAGGGTTATGTGGACCTGCTGGTGGCCGAGGTGCTGACCGACTTTTGTGCCCGCTACCCGAAGCTGGAGATCGAGGTCGAAATGCTGTCGATGGACGACCTGCAGGCCGAGGTGGCCGAGGGCCGGGCCCACATCGGCCTGGCCTACAACCCGCCGCCGCACGAGCACATCACCACGCGCGCCAGCTCGGCCCAGCCGGTCATGCTGGTGGTGCACCCACAGCACCCGCTGGCCCGGCGCGGTGGCCCGGCCAACCTGCAGGATCTGCTGGCCCATCCGCTGGCGCTGATGCCGGCCAGCTTTGGCGTCGGCAAGCTCATCGAAATGCTGGCCTTCACCGAAAGCATCGCGATCCGCCCCACGCTGACCACCAACTCGCTGACCGCGCTGAAGCGCATGGCCGCCAGCGGCCACTTCCTGACGCTGATCGGCGAGTTCGCCGCGCAGCGCGAGATCGAGTCCGGCGAACTGGTCGCCCTGCCCGTCGACCACGCCATGTTCCGCAACGCGCAAGCCAAGCTCCTGGTGCGCGCCGGCCGCCCACTGGTGGCTGCGGCCAACGAGCTGCTGGACTGGCTGTTGATGAGGATGTTCGCGGCCGATCCCGGCACCAGTCCTCGCTGAATGGTGTCCAGGCGCTCTCCCACTGGGTGGACGGCAGCGCCGAGTGGCAGATGGACATGACCCGGCTTTGCTCCGAGGCCTACCCTGCCCCCAGCCCGGACCGCGCGGAAGCCGAAGCGCACGAGGGCGCCTTCCTCTGCGAGCTGTGCGTGCCGGTCAAGCCCAGGTGACACTCGCGAAAAGGCACCTGAATAGCGCCCTCACTGGCCGTCCCGGTCGTGATGGTCCACCGGCACAAAGCTGAAGCCGGTTTTCTCCTGGCGCACATGGCCCAGGCCGGGGAACGGCAGGTGCGGGGCAGCGACCAGCGCGCGGTCGCTGGCCAGCTTCTCGAACTGGGCCTGGCGCTGCTGCGCGGCGGCCGGCTGGTCCACGTCGTAGGTGATGGTGATGGCCGGTTGCGGGAACTGCACCGCCTGCACGTGCACCACGTCGCCGATGAAGGTGATGGCCTGGCCGCGGCCTTCCACCCGGTAGAAGGCATGGCCCGGTGTGTGGCCTGGCGTGGGAATCGCGGTGATGCCAGGCAGCAGCGTCGTCACGCCGCTGAACGGTTGCAGCTGGCCCGAGGCCTTGTAGGGCGTGAGCGCCGCGGTGGCCTGCGCGAAATAGGCCTTGTCGTAGCCGCCCACGCCTTGCTGGTGGGCCGGCGCGAGGAAAAAGTCCACGTCCGGCTGGCCCACGTGCAGCGCAGCCTTCGGGAACACCGCCTTGCCCTCGTGCACCAGGCCGCCGCTGTGGTCGGTGTGCACATGGGTCAGCAGGATGTCGGTGATGTCGGCCGGGGACTTGCCTGCAGCGCGCAGGCGGCCCAGCAGCTTGCCGCCGTAGCCCGGGCCGAAGAAGTCGCCGGCGCCCACGTCCACCAGCACCAGACGCGAGCCGGTGTCGATCAGGAAGGCATTGATGGAGGCCTCGACCGGGCTGGCGAGGAAGGAACGGGCCAGCAGCCCGTCCACCTCAGGCTGGCTGCCACCCTTGAGCAGCGCATGCAGGTCCTGCGGCACCGAGCCGTCGGACAGCACGGTGATCTCGAAGTCGCCCAGCTGGTAGCGGTAAAGGCCGGTCTGTGCGTGTTGCGTGACGGCGGTGCTGGCCGGCTCGGCAGCGGCGGCAAGAGACGTGAAGCCGGCGGCCACGAGCGTGCTCAGCACAAAGGCAGCGGAACGGATGGCAGAAGTCTTGTTCATGGAAACCTGGCGGAAAGAAGTGGGAACGTCCGTCAGGTTACCCATCGCCATTCACAATGGTGAGTGACTTATTCCGATACGAGGCATCGGCAATATGGATATCAAACGCTCCGAGCTCCCGCTGCTGATTTCGCTGGACGCACTGCTGGCGGAGCTGAACGTGACGCGCGCCGCCAGGCGGCTGAACATCAGCCAGTCGGCACTCTCAGGCCAGTTGGCGCGGCTGCGCGAGGCGTTTGGCGACCCGCTGCTGGTGCCCTCGGAAACCGGCCGCGGCATGGTGCCGACCGAACGCGCGCTGGAGCTGAAGCCGCGGCT
>NZ_VIDT01000515.1 GCF_006519715.1 Ideonella azotifigens | reverse complement strand
CGCGGCTGGTGTTGCTGCAGCCGGCCGCGGGCCAGGCCGCCGCGCCTGCCATCGCGGGACTTGAGATCGTCCAATTCGAGGCCGACCTGTTCGACACGGTGGCGATGCTCGCGGCCAGCGTTGCCGGCCGCTCCGTTGCGTCCCATGCGGCGGCCGGGGCGCTCGGCAAGCTCGCTGGCGAATTGCACCTGGCGAAGTACGCTGTGCTCGTGTACGAGGCCGGGCAGATGCCATCCCAGGCCGCCTTGATCATCGAAGCGATCAACCGGATCGTCTCGACGCTGAACTTGAAGACCCGCGCCGCCGCCTTGCCGCTGGGCGGTGGCGACGGCGCCTCGACTGTCAACGCGGTGTTCACCTGGCTCGGCGGCCTGCCGCTGCGCTCCCGTGCTTCGCCGGCCGGCCTGGAACACGAGCCACTGCGCTTCGATGCACAGCGCCTGCTCGCGGATGGCGCAGTCGACGCGCTGCTCTGGATCGCCAGTTTCGGCAGCGAGCCAGGGCCACCGCAGACCGACCTGCCGCGCATCGTGCTCGGCCACCCGGCATTTGCCGATGCAGTGCGGGGCAGCACGACGGTGTTCATCCCGGTGGCGACGCCCGGCATTGGATCTGCCGGGCACCTGTTCCGCATGGACGGCTCAGTCCTCATGCCCTTGCGTGCGCTCAAGGCCGATCCGCTGCCTGCCGTGGCCGATGTGCTCAAGCGCATCACGCAGGCGCTGCAACAGCCGCTTGGGGCCGACACATGACGAAGACATTGCGCCTGCGCGGAGGCCGCATCGTCGACCCCACCAACGGTGTCGACGGCGAAACGCGCGACCTGTTCGTGCGCGACGGCCGCATCGTGGCACTTGCGCCCGGTGAGGTGGCGACCGAAGAGATCGACGTCAGCGATTGCATCTTGATGGCCGGCGGGATCGACATGCACACCCACATCGGCGGTGGCAAGGTCAACCTCGCGCGCATGCTGCTGCCGGAGTTCCAACGCAGCGGTCCGAACCCGATCGCGCTGCCCGACAACCCGCTCGAACTCGCCTCCTGCGGCGGCTGCACGCCGGGCACGCTCGCGACCGGCTACCGCTATGTGGAGATGGGCTACACGGCGGCGTTCGAGCCGGCCATGATGGCCTGCAACGCGCGCCACACGCACATGGAGATGGGCGACACGCCCATCCTCGACCATGGCGCCTACGTGATGCTCGGCAACGACGAGCTGTTCCTCGAGATGCTCAGTCGCGGCGCAGATTTCGAGCGCATCCGCGACTACGCGGGCTGGACCATCAACGCCACCAAGGCGATGGGCATCAAGGTCGTCAACCCGGGTGGCATCTCGGCCTTCAAGTTCAACCAGCGCAAGCTCAATGTGGACGAAGACCATGTGCACTGGCGCGTCACGCCACGGCAGGTGGTGCACACCCTGGCGAAAGCGCTGCGCGAGCTCGGCGTGCCGCACCCCTTGCACATCCACGGCAGCAACCTCGGCGTGGCCGGCAACATCGAGTCCACGCTGGAGACCATCGCGGCGCTCGAAGGCCTGCCTGCCCACCTCACGCACATCCAGTTCCACGCCTACGGCACCGAAGGGCCGAAGAAGTTCTCCTCGGCTGCCATCCAACTGGCCGAGGCCGTCAACGCGCACCCCAATGTGAGCATCGACGTTGGCCAGATCATGTTCGGCCAGACCGTCACCGCCTCGGGCGACACGATGCGCCAGCACGCGCAATCGAGCCTTGCGAATCCGCGCAAGTGGATCGGTGCCGACATCGAGTGCGAGGCCGGCTGCGGGGTGGTGCCGTTCCGCTATCGCGACCAGAACTTCGTCAATGCGCTGCAATGGGTGATCGGCCTGGAGATCTTCCTGCTCGTGAATGACCCATGGCGTGTGGTGCTCACCACCGACCACCCGAACGGCGGCCCCTTCACCAGCTACCCGCACCTGATCCGCCTGCTGATGGACCGCAGCTTCCGCGCCGAGCAACTGGCGAAGCTGCATCCCGATGTGGCGGCGAACGCGGCGCTGAAATCGATCACCCGCGAGCTTTCGCTTTACGAGATCGCGATCATGACGCGCGCCGCGCCGGCCCGGCTGCTCGGCCTGACCGACCGCGGCCACCTCGGAGCAGGGGCGGCAGCCGACATCGCGGTGTACCGGGAGGGCGCGGATCGCGAGGCGATGTTCGCGACACCGGCCTACGTCTTCAAGGACGGCGCGCTGGTCGCGCAGGCAGGGCGCATCACCGCCGCGCCGGTTGGCGGCACGCATTTCGTCGCGCCCGAATACGACCGCAGCATCGAGACCCTGCTGCGCAAGCACCTCGCCACGCATGGCGGCGTCAATTTCGATCAGCTCGCGATCGGCCACGATGAGCTGTGCAGCTGCTGCAACGGTGGGCGCCTGCTGCCGGCCGCGTGCTTCGAGGTCAGCCCGTGACCGATTCACGTGTGATCAACGGCGTCGTCATCGACGACACCTTTGCCGAAGCCTTCCCGATGAAGGCCACGCGTCTGATCGTCACGGCCCACAACATGACCTGGGCCCGGCACGCGGCCGCCAGTGCGACCGGCTTCGCGACCTCGGTGATCGCCTGCGGCTGCGAGGCCGGCATCGAACGCGAACTCGGCCCGGAAGAAACGCCCGACGGCCGCCCTGGCTGTTCGCTGCTGATCTTCTCGATGTCCGGCAAGGAACTCGCGAAGCAGGTCGAGCGCCGGGTGGGCCAATGCGTGCTGACCTGCCCGACCACCGCCGTGTTCGCCGGCATCAGCGAAGGCGAGGCCATCGCGCTCGGCAAGAACCTGCGCTTCTTCGGCGACGGCTGGCAAATCTCGAAGCTGATCAACGGCGTGCGCTACTGGCGCGTGCCGGTGATGGACGGCGAGTTCGTCGCGCAGGAAACGACGGCGGTGACCAAATCGGTCGGTGGCGGCAACCTGTTGATGCTCGCGACGGACACCGAGGCTGCGCTGCATGCCGCCGAGTCCGCGGTGGCTGCGATGAAGCGCCTGCCGAATGTGGTGATGCCGTTCCCCGGTGGCGTGGTGCGTTCGGGCTCGAAGGTCGGCAGCAAGTACGCGGCGCTCAGCGCCTCAACCAATGACGCCTTCTGCCCCGGCCTCTACGGCCTCGTGGCCAAGAGCGAACTCACGCCCGAGGTGCGTTGCGTGCTCGAAATCGTGATTGATGGCCTCACCGAGGCCGATGTCGGCGCGGCGATGCGCGTGGGCATGGACGCCTGCGTCGAGATCGGCGCGGCCGGCGGGATGCTGCGGGTTTCGGCCGGCAACTATGGCGGCAAGCTGGGGCCTTACCACTTCCATCTGCACAAGCTGCTCGATGCCGCCGGGGGCAAGCAATGAGCCGCGTGCGTTTCGTCCTGAAGCAGCCACCCGCGTTGCGGGTCGATCTGCGCGGCGTGACACCGGCAGCCCTCGCAGGGCTCACGCTGGTGCAGATCGAGCGGCTGCCCGTGACGCACGGCATGCAGACCTTGCCGCTCGCCGAGTTCTTCTCGGTCGCCTGCGACGACTCGCCCGAGGCGGGCGGCGAACTGGTGTTCGAGGGTGACCTGTCGCGCTTCGACCGCATTGGCTGGCAGCTCGCCGGTGGGCGGATCGTGGTCGCGGGCCCGGCGGGAGACTACGTTGGCGCCTGCATGACCGGTGGCGATGTCCAGGTGCAGGGCAACGCCGGCTTGCTGGCCGCGTGCGAAATGGCGGGCGGCACGCTGACGATCGCCGGCAATGTCGGCGACCACGCCGCCAGCACCTTGCCTGGCAGCATGGACGGCATGCGCGGCGGCACGCTGATCGTGCGCGGCAACGCCGGTGATCGATTCGCCGACCGCATGCGGCGCGGCACGGTGCTGGTGTTTGGCAATGTTGGCGACTTCCTCGCATCGCGGCTGGTCGCGGGCACCATCGCCATCGGTGGGCAAGCCGGCGCGCACGTGGGCTACGGCATGCGCCGCGGCAGCGTCGTGTTCGTGGGTCCGGCGCCTGTCCTGCCACCGACCTTCGTGCCGGCACTGGTCGACG
>NZ_VIDT01000514.1 GCF_006519715.1 Ideonella azotifigens | reverse complement strand
ACCGCAAGCTTGGTCAGCGTGCCCGCCACCGGCGCGGCCACCAGCACGTAGTCGCCCTCCACGTAGCCCGACCAACCGGCCGGCGGCGGCTTCTGGCAGCCCGTCAACAGCAGCGCCAGCGCCGCCGTTGCGCCAATGGATCTCGGATCAAACCTTGTCATCGGGCGAACCCTCCTCGGTTGCGCACAGTGCCGCCAGCGCCAGGTCCACGCGCTGCGCCAGCGCCGCGTCGCTCACCACCTGCGCTGCCAGCTGCTCGCCCAGCACACCCGGCACCACGCCAATGTGCAAGGCGCCGGATGCCACCAGCAACGGCGCATTGACCGAGCCCATCAGGAACGCAAACGCCTGCATCGGCAACACTCCGGGCTTCAGCGCGACCTCGCCCAGCAGGCGCATCACCAGCCCCAGGTGGCGCGGCGCATTGGCCTGCAGAAAGCTGTGCACCACCGGCTCGCCCTGGGCCGCATCCATCAGCAGCCGCGCAATCAGCGCCCGGTGCTCGCGCAGGAACCCCGCCAGCGCCAGCAGGGCCGTGCGCAGCCGGTGCCTTGCTGTCCCCTCAGCCGCACTGCCCGCGCTCATCTGCGCAAACAACTGCTCGTAGCACTGCTGCAGCACAGCCCTCAGGAACGCCTGCTTGCTGCCGAAGTGGTAATGCACCATCGCCGGCTGCGTGCCCGCATGTTCTGCCACCTTTCGCAGCGACAAGCCCGCGCACCCCACCTGCGGATACAGCGCCAGCCCGCTCTGCAGCAAAGCTTGGTCAACGGCTTGGGACGGGCGTGGCATGGGGCATTATTGGCCGAGTGTTCAGTAATTCAAAGTCCGGATGGCTGGGCGGGGGATGCGGCACCCGACGGCTCCGTTGCTCTGCATCTGCAGGGCGCCTGCAGCATCAAGGGTTGATCGCCGAGTGACCGTCGCAGCGGGCATGGCAGGTTGCCGCGCTGCTAAACTCCTTCCATTGGCGCCGATTTGTTCCGGATTGCGGGCGCCGGGAAGCCGAGGGGCCGTCCCGAAGAAATGCCGCTAAAGAGGGACGCCCCGACCCAACAGTCACCCGGTGTCCGCTTCTTGTGCGGTGCCGGGTGTTCTTGTTTTGGGGTTTGCAACATGGCTTCGCTGGGCGTCGTCACACCGCAGCAAATGCATTTCGAGCAGCCGCTGCCGCTGCAAAGCGGCGCGCAGCTGGCCGACTACACGCTGGTCTACGAGACCTACGGCACACTGAATGCCGCACGCAGCAATGCGGTGCTGGTCTGCCATGCGCTGAATGCCTCGCACCACGTGGCGGGGCTGCATGCGGGCGAGCCCAAAAGCGAGGGTTGGTGGGACAACATGATCGGGCCCGGCAAGCCGCTGGACACCGACAAGTTCTTCGTCATCGGCATCAACAACCCCGGCTCCTGCTTCGGCTCGACCGGGCCGATGCACACCGACCCGAACCCGGCGAAAAACGGTCAGCCGTATGGCGCCGACTTTCCTGTCGTCACCGTGGAAGACTGGGTGGACGCGCAGGCGCGGTTGATCGCGAACCTGGGCATCACGCAGTTGGCGGCCGTGCTTGGTGGCAGCCTGGGCGGCATGCAGGCGCTGGCCTGGACGCTGCGCTACCCGGAGCGCCTGCGCCACTGCGTGGCGGTGGCCACGGCGCCCAACCTGTCGGCGCAGAACATCGCCTTCAACGAGGTGGCGCGGCGCGCCATCGTGACCGACCCGGATTTCCACGGCGGCCACTTCTATGCCCGCGGCGTGGTGCCCAAGCGCGGCCTGCGCGTGGCCCGCATGATCGGCCACATCACCTACCTGAGCGACGACTCGATGGAGGCCAAGTTCGGCCGCGAGCTGCGCAACGGCGCGCCCAGCTACAGCACGCAGGACATCGAGTTCCAGATCGAGAGCTACCTGCGCCACCAGGGCGACAAGTTCAGCGACTATTTCGACGCCAACACCTACCTGCTGATCACCCGCGCGCTGGACTATTTCGATCCGGCCCGTACGCATGCCGGCGACCTGACGCGGGCGTTTGCGGTGGCGCGCGAAAAGAAGTTCCTCTTGGTCAGCTTCACGACCGACTGGCGCTTCTCGCCGGCCCGTTCGCGCGAGATCGTCAAGGCATTGGTGGACAACCGAGTGGACCTGAGTTACGCCGAGATTGCTGCGCCGCATGGCCACGACGCCTTCCTGCTCGAAGACCCGCGCTACCACGGCGTGATGCGGGCGTATTTCGAGCGCATCGCGGCCGAGACCGCGAACGTGCCGCTTCAGGTCAAGGGGTTTGCAGCATGAGTGAACGAAAAGACTTGGAGGTCATTGCGAGCCTGGTACCCGAAGGCGCGCGCGTGCTCGACCTGGGCTGCGGCACCGGCGAGCTGCTGGCCTACCTGCAGCAGCATCGCGGCTGCAGCGGCTACGGCATCGAGCTGGACGACGCCAATGTGCTGGCCTGTGCGCAGCGCGGCGTCAACGTGATCCAGCTGAACCTGGAAGAAGGCCTGGACCTGTTCGACGACCGCAGCTTCGACGTGGTGCTGCAGCTCGAAACCCTGCAGCACCTGCGCAATGCCGAGCGCATGCTGCGCGAGACGGCGCGCGTGGGCCGCATCGGCATCGTCAGCTTCCCGAACTTCGCCCACTGGCCGAACCGGCTCAGCGTGGTGCGCGGCCGCATGCCGGTGACACGCGCGCTGCCCTACGAGTGGTACGACACGCCGAACATCCGGGTTGGCACTTTGGCCGACTTCGAGGTGCTGGCGCGCAAGAACGGGCTGAACATCGAGGACAGCTTCGGGTTGCAGGGCGGGCGCGTCGTGCGGCGCTGGCCCAACCTGCGAGCCAGCGTCGCGGTGTTCAAGTTCTCGAAGTAGCGCTCGCCGCGAAAGGCGAGCGCGGCGTTCAGAACCCGACCTTCACGCCCAGGCTGTACTGGTCGACGTCCTGATGGTCGGAGAAAGCATCGAAGCGGTAGCGGTTCCATTCGCCGCGCAGCGCCACCTGCTTGCTCAGGTCGTACTGCACGCCGGCGCCCAGCTTCAGGCCGTTGCCGTGGTCGTCGCCCGCGGTGGTCTTCAGGTTCGCGCCGGCGTAGCCGAGGCGGCCCAGCAGCGAGAAGCGTTCGCCGATCGGCAGCGTGCCCACCGCATCCAGGTAGCCGCCCTGGGCCTTGGCCGAGGTGCTGAGGCCGTCGACGTCGCCCTTCAGGCGGCCCAGGTTCATGTAGCCTGCTTCCAGTGACCAGTTCGGCGTGAACGAATAGCCGCCGTAGAGGTTCACGCCCACGCCCTGGTTGTCGCCATCGCTGCCGTTGACAGGCCCGTGCCACTGCGGCACCGCCAGGCTGCCACCGAGGTACAGACCCTCGGCACGAGAGCTGGCGGCAAAGCCCAGCGCTGCAAGCCCGAGCAAGGCCACGCCGAGTTGCGCGGCACGCCGACCGCGGCGCCGCGTCACCAGCGGCAGCACTTGCGGCTGGCCGGGGCGAGATGCCGCCGAGCCGGCAGGCAGGCCTTGGGCCGCAACACGGGAACGGGAGAAGAAGCGAGTCATGTGATGCCTTTCTGTATTGCACAGCCGGGTGGCTGCGAAGCGCGGTGCCTGCGAGGCGAGATCGTTGCGGGCCTCGGTTTTTTGGCACTGCCGTGAGATAGACCTGCGGGCAAACCCGGATGTTCCGTTGCTGGGCGTAAAGAAGCCTGAAGTGAAAGCGGATGTCAGACGAAGCCTGCGTTTGCAAGCGTGCCCCGGCTTTTGCCGCTTCAGGCACCTGGCTTGCCGGGACCTGCTTTTGGCTTCGCAGGTCGCGCCCTGTGCGGGTGAACGCCAAGGGCCTGTGCGTTGGCGCCTCGTAGACTGCCTCGATGAGCACCCTCCCAGAATTCCTCGCGCCGGCCTGGCGCAGCCCGGACGGCCTGAACCTGCAGCGTTACCGATGGCAGCCCACAGGCCCGGCGCGCGGGCAACTGCTGATCGTGCACGGCCTGGGCGAACACGCCGGCCGTTACCAGGCGCTGGCGCAGGCCCTGGCCGGCGAGGGCTGGCAGGTG
>NZ_VIDT01000513.1 GCF_006519715.1 Ideonella azotifigens | reverse complement strand
GGCCTCGTTGGCGCTCCACAGCGCGTCCACCACAGCCAGCGGCCGGCCACCCATCGCCGCAATGTCGCTGAGGTTGACCATCACTGCGCTGTAGCCGGCGAACCAGGGCATGGCCTCGACGAAGTCGGCCATCAAGCCTTCGATGGCGAACAGCAGGTGGCCGTCGCCCGCCGCATCGGGCAGCACCGCGCAATCGTCGCCATTCGGCACGGCGGTGTGGCCGGTGGTGGACTGCAGCCGGCCCAGGACCGCGGCGATGTCGCGCTTGTGAGCGAAGCCGCGGCTGGTGCGCAAGGCTTCAATGAGGCGATGTAGCTCAGTCATGACGGCACCCCTGCGCCAGCACGTAACCAGCGTACGGCGTCTCGCACGGCGGATAAAACGCCAGGTCCGCGCGCATCAGCGCATGCGGCCTGCCGTGCAGGATTTGCTCGTCCAGCACCCGCCAGTTCAGGCGCTGGAACAGCGGCACGTTCTGCGCCTGCACCTGGGCCAGGAACTCGCGGCAGCCCAGCGCATGCGCGCTGGACACGGCCAGGCGGATCAGCGTGCTGCCCAGGCGCCCATGCTGGCGCCAGCCGCGCTGCACCGCCAGCCGCGAGCCCCACCACAGCCCGGGCGCGGCTTCGTGGATGCGCACGGTGCCCAGCAACTCGTCCGGCTGGCCGCCCCAGCAGGACAGCGCGACCAGCAGCCGCGTGCTGGGATTGTCGCGGTCGATGGCGTCGATGTCGTCACCGTCGAACAGGCCTTGCTCGTCGCAGAACACCTGGCGGCGCAAAGCCAGCGCCTGGGCTTGCATCCACGGGTTGCTGGCCCACTGAACCCGAAACTCCTGCGGTTCAAAAGTCGTGGGCAGTTCACACCAGGGTGCGAGCGGCGGACGGGCGGCCAGGTGCGTCGCGAGGTTCATCGTCGTCTCCTCAGCTGGCGAGCAGCGCCTGGGGCGCTTCGTAGCGGGACAAGGTGGAGCAGGCCGCGCAACGGCCGCAGCCGGCTTTGATGTCGCCCGCCCGCATGTCGGCCACGTCCACCAGCGCACCCAGCGGCGCCAGCACCTCGCGCATGAACTCTGCAGACGGCGCAGGCTGGTCCTCCAGCGGCGTGCCGCTGATGGGCACGAAGGGCACGACAAAGGGGTAGACGCCCAGGGCCAGCAGGCGCTCGCTGGTGGCCAGCAAGGTGTCTGCGCTGTCGCCCAGGCCGGCGAGCAGATAGGTGCTGACCTGGCCGCGCCCAAAGACTTCGACGGCGGCCTCGAAGGCATCCCAGTAGCGGCTCATCGGCACCTCGGCCTTGCCAGGCAACAGGCGCTGGCGCAGGTCTTCGCCAATGACTTCCAGGTGCATGCCCAAGGTGTCCACGCCGCTGTCCTTCAGGCGCTGGAACCAGGCATCCGTGTCCGGCGGTTCGCACTGGGCCTGCAGCGGCAGGTCGACCGCGGCGCGGATGGCGGCGGCGCTTTCGCAGAGGATGGCAGCGCCCCGGTCCGGCGTGGGCGGCGTGCCGGTCGTCATCACCATGTGCTTCACGCCGTCCAGCTCGACGGCGGCCTTGGCCACTTCGGCCAGTTGCGCCGGCGTCTTGCGGGCGATGGTGCGGCCTGCCGCGAGCGACTGGCCGATCGCGCAGAACTTGCAAGCCTTGCGCCGACTCTCGTAGCGGATGCAGGTCTGCAGCACCGTGGTGGCCAGCACGTCGCTGCCGTGCAGCGTGGCAATGTGCGAATACGGCACGCCCTCGGCGGTCTGCCGGCTGTAGAACTTCGGTTGGCGCGGGAACTGGATCTGCGCGATGGGGATGGCGCCGCGGCGCAAGGTGCTGAGGCCGTCCGCGCCTGGCGCGTCGGCCACGAAGGGCGAGCTGAACGCGGTGGCGGTGTGCACCGGCACCATCAGCGTCACGCCGTCCACCGTCACGGCTTTGTGGTCCGACGGGCCGGCACCGCCACGGCGGCTGGCCGCGCCGGCGCTCGGGTCCACCAGGCGCAGACCTTGGGACTGCAGCTCGGTCATCAGGTCGCGGGCGTCTGGGCGGTTGGCGAGTTCAGGCATCGAAAGCTCCCGTCAGCGGTTCGGTGAAGGTGGGGGCGCTGCCTGCCGGCAAGGCCAGCGTGGTGGCCGCCGGTTCGCGGCGGATGGCCAGGCTCAGCAGCTCGGGCCGCGCGTAGTGGCCGACCGAATCCATCATGCGTTTGCGCTTGGCGATCAGCGCCATGTCCAGGTCGGCAATCACCAGGCCTTCGCCTTCGGTCAGCGGCTCGGCCAGGTACTTGCCTTCGGGCGAGACGATGGCCGTGTGGCAGCCGCCGCGCAAAGCGCCCTGCAGCTTCTCGTCCGGCGTGATGCTGCGGATCTGCTCGGGGTGCAACCAGCCGGTGGCGTTGACGACGAAGCAGCCGGCTTCCAGCGCGTGGTGGCGGATGGTCACGCCCATCTGGTCCGCGAAGATGGGGCCAACCAGCGAGCCGGGGAACTGCGCGCAGTGGATCTCCTCGTGCTCGGCCATCAGCGCGTAGCGCGCCAGCGGGTTGTAGTGCTCCCAGCAGGCCAGCGCGCCAACCCGGCCCACGCGCGTGTCCACCGCCGTCAGCCCGGCGCCGTCACCCTGGCCCCAGACCATGCGCTCGTGGTAGGTGGGCGTGATCTTGCGGCGCTTGAGCAGCAGGCGGCCGTCGGCGTCGAAGATCAGCTGGGTGTTGTAGAGGCTACCGTGGTCGCGCTCGTTCAGGCCCAGCACCACGACCATGCCCAGCTCGCGCGCAGCGGCGGCCACCGCATCCGTGGTCGGGCCGGGCACGGTCGGCGCACGGTCCATCAGCAGCAAATGCGGCGGGCCCTGCAGCACCGGGGGCAGCACGAAGGAGAAGTACGGGTAGTAGGGCAGGAAGGTCTCGGGGAAGACGATCAGCGCCACGCCCCGGCGCGCGGCGTCGCGCATGGTTTCGAGCACGCGGGCCAGCGTGCCGTCGGCGCTGTCCAGGTCGGGCGCGATCTGCGCCGCTGCAGCCCTCACCGTCCTCTTGGAAACGTGGTTCATGCGAATCCCCCAACACCACGGCAACCCAACCCAGCGGAGCCCGAGGAGCCGGCTCCGCCGGTCCTCTGGGCTCGCCCCCTCGAGGGGGCGCGCGAAGCGCGTAGGGGGTGGGCCATTACAAGGTCCAGGTGTCGAGGATGAAGGCGCCGGCTTTCCTGTGGAGGAGCACGATGTCAAGCACGTCCAGCGGGTTGATCGGCCGCACGCCTTCGATCAGCGCACCTTCGCCGTGGCCGTAGAGCGCCTGCAACGCAAAACGGCAGGCGTAGACCTTGCCGCCTTCGGCGATGAACTTGGTGATCTGGTTGTTGAAGTTCTGGTGGCCGGGGAAGGCCTCGTCGCCCAGCTTCGGAAAGCCGCGCTTGACGCCCAGCGTCACGCCCGGGCCGTAGAGCAGCACCGAGGTCTCGAAACCCTTGCGCTGCAGGCGCGTGGCCTGCAGCAGGTTGACCAGGCCGATGGAGCCTTCGAAGGCCACCGTGTGGAAGGTCACCAGGGCCTTCTCACCCGGCTCGGCCTTCACGTCCTCGAAGACCTTCTCTTCGTAGTCGACCAGGAAATCGCCCTTGTGGGCAACGGGGTGCGTGACTTTCGGCATGACAGTGTTCCTCGGGTGGTGGAAGGTGCCGGCACAGCGCCGGTCACGCCTTTCCTCTTGCGACGGATGTGCCACCGCGCTGCGCAGGTGGCCGATCAAGATGCGATCAACGGGGCGTCGATGCGCGGCCCGCCTCGCGTCAGCGCCGGCCCAGGTGGCCCGGCCTGCACCAAAGCGCATCGCCCGCCATGCAATCAAGGCACCCGATCAATGGCGCGCATGCACCGGGATGCGACGGGCTTTTCGTCGCACGGCGCATGCAATCAGGCCATGCAGCAGGCAAACTCCGGGCAGCCAAACCACGCCACTCGATGCCATTCACGCACTGGGTCCACCGCCTCAAGGGCAGCGCACTGCCGGCCTATCAGCTCATCCCCGAGCTGATCGCCGAGGACTTGCAGCAGGGCCGGCTC
>NZ_VIDT01000512.1 GCF_006519715.1 Ideonella azotifigens | reverse complement strand
TCGCAGGCGACCCGGACGGCACGCCCGAGCAGCAACACGCCTTCGAGGCCTCGCGCCGCAATTTCCTTGCGCTGGTCTTCTGCCTGATGCTGGGCACCGCCGGGCTGCCGCACATCCTCACCCGCTCTTACACCACGCCCTCGGTGCGCGAAGCGCGCCAGTCGGTCGCCTGGTCGCTGTTCTTCATCCTGCTGCTGTACCTGACCGCGCCGGCGCTGGCGGTGATGGTCAAGTTCGAAATCTTCACCCACCTGGTCGGCACCTCGTTCGATGCCTTGCCGGCCTGGATCGCCAACTGGAACCGGGTCGACCCCGGGCTGCTGTCGGTGGTGGACATCAACCACGACCGCGTGCTGCAGCTGGCCGAACTGAAGATCGGCGGCGACATCATCATGCTGGCCACGCCCGAAATCGCCGGGCTGCCGTACGTCATCTCCGGCATGGTGGCGGCCGGCGGCCTGGCCGCAGCGCTGTCCACAGCAGACGGCCTGTTGCTCACGATCTCGAACGCGCTCTCGCACGACCTGTACCACAAGGTGCTGGACCCGCAGGCCGGCACCGCGCGCCGGGTCATGTTGTCCAAGCTGTTGTTGCTGGTGGTGGCGCTGGCAGCGGCCAGCGTCGCCGCGCAAAAGCCGGCCAACATCCTGTTCCTGGTTTCGGCCGCGTTTTCGCTCGCTGCGTCGGCCTTCTTTCCCGCGCTGGTGCTGGGCTTCTTCTGGCGCCGCGCCAACCGCTGGGGTGCCTCGGCCGGCATGCTGGCTGGCCTGGTCCTGTGCTTCGGCTACATGGCCGCCACCCACCCGTGGCTGCGCGGCCTGTTCGGCATCACCGCGCCAGCGGGGCTGTGGTGGGACATCCAGCCCATCTCCGCCGGCGTCTTCGGCGTGCCCTTCGGCTTCCTGGTCACCATCGTCGTCAGCCTGCTGACCCCGCCTCCGCCGCCAGAGGTGCGGCAGTGGGTGGAGGATCTGCGGCATCCGGGTTGAGGCCGGCGGTCAGGTCTGCCTCGCTGTATCAAGCTGAAACTGATGCGTTTTCGGCAGTGGTGTAGTCCTTGCATCGTGTTCGCTGCCTTCCGCAGGCGATAGCCAGGCAACGCAGGGTTTTCCGCCACGCCCCCGCGGAAGCCAGGCTGTCGCAGCCGCCGCGACTTTGACACCGCCTGATACACACTGCCGGCCGCCGCGCGGCAAGGCGCAGCGCCTGTGCCGTCAAGCTAGGCGTTGGCGCCGAAGCGTGGTTCCAGCGTTGGCACGAGTCTGTGCAGCAAGGCCTTGCCAGCGAGACAGATGCGCCAGCGCAGGCGGCAAGGCCCGGGCCGGTGGGGCGGGATCGTTCGGCGGCGCATGGGCTGGAAAGTAGGCAGGAAAGCCGCAGATGAAGAAATACATTCGGGGGGCGATGTGCGTCGCTTATTCGCTGATCAGGTTTTGCATCCTCAAGCTCTTCCATGTGAAGGGTTTCCAATTCACCCGTTGGAGCGTGGTTTCGCCGTTTGCCGAAATCGACCTCGGCAGGCAAGCCAGCCTTGCGCTGGGTTGGGGCGTGAAGATTCGAGGCGGTTCGAGAATCCGGGTGCGCGGTCATGCCAAGGTGTCGATTGGCGAGCACTCGTACATGAATCACGGCTGCATGATCGTCAGCCACGAAAGCATCCGCATCGGCAAGGGCGTGCAATTCGGGCCGAACGTGATGGTGTACGACCATGACCATGACCGCTCAGCCCGTCCTGCAGGAGGCCTGGGAAAATCGACATTCAAGACGTCCCCCATCGTCATTGGCGACAACGTCTGGGTCGGCGCCAACACGGTGATCCTGCGCGGCACGGTGATTGGCGACAACTGCGTGATTGGCGCCGGCAGCGTCATCAAGGGCCAGTACGCGCCTGACCAGATCCTGGTACAGAAGCGCGAAACCGAGATCACGGAGCTGCCCGCGCGGCCGCAAGGGGGAGGAGCGGCTGCATGCGAGTCCGAGCACCCGCTTGCCGCAGGGCATTCAGCGCCGCTTGTGGCGGGGCAACATGGCCAGCAGCACCGTGTCCTTGAGCACGAAGTGATGGAACAAGGCGGCGGCGGCGTGCAGGCCGGCGATCCACATGATCACGTCTCCCAGCAAGCCGTGCACATCGCCCCAGTCGGCCAGTTCGCCAAGGCCTGAATCGACAATGAACGGCAGGTGGCCGACCCGCACCCCGCCCAGCAGCGTCAGCGGGTGGCCTTCGCTGCCCAGTGCCAGCAAGGCCGTCAGCGGCAGCGCCAGCAGCAAGGCCCACAGGGCCAGGTGGCCCAGCTTGGCTGATCGTTTCATCCAGCCGGCCATGGGCACCTGCGGCGCGGCCGGCCGCACAGCCACCCAGATCAGGCGCAGCGTGGTCAGCACCAGCACCAGGATGCCCAGCGACTCGTGCCAGACGATGTCGCTGCGCGTGGCGGGGTCCACGCCCTGGTGCATCAGTCGCCCGAATCCGCCTGGGCCGAGGATGAAGGCAATCGTCACCACGATCGCCGTGACCCAGTGAAACACCTGGCTGAGGACGTCGTAGCGGGTGGTGGATGGCTGTTGCATGGCTTTCCAGGGAAAGGTGGCGACCCATCGATTGTCGGCCTTCCCCCTTGTCTCGACACTGCGCTGGCGCAAAGCGCTGGCAAACAGGTGCAAGAGCGGCTGCGCCTTTCAATCCTTCTGCCGTGCCTTGTAGAGCATGTCCAGCGTGATGTGCCGCACTTCGAGCTTGCTCTGCTCGATGTGCGCCCGCAGCAGGCGTTGGGCTTCGTCCGAGCGGCGGCGGGTGATGGCGCGTAGGATGCGCGCGTGTTCGTCGTAGGTGGCTTCTACGCGAGCTGGCTTGGTGAAGTCCAGCCGGCGGATGATGCGGATGCGGTCGGTGATCTCGCCGTGCACGCGCAGCATCGCGCGGTTGGCGCTGCCTTCCACCAGCCCGCGGTGAAAGCCTTCGTCCAGGTCGCGCACCGCTGTCGGGTCTTCGGTGCGCTCGATGTCTGGCTGCAGCCAGACGGCGGCCAGGGCTGCCAGTTGCGGTCTGTCTTCGGCTTCGCAGAGCTTGGCGACTGCGTGGCATTCGAGCAGCACGCGCAGGTCATACAGCTCGTCGAACGCATCGAAGTCCAGCGGCGCGACCTGCCAACCCAGCTTCGGAAAGACCTGCAGGAAACCTTCGCGCTCCAGCCGCTGCAGCGCCTGGCGCAGCGGCGTGCGGCTGACCAGCACGCGGCCGGTCAGGTCGGACTCGCTGAAGCGGTCGCCCGGCATCAGGCTGAAGTCGAAGATCAGCGCCTTGACTTGGCGGTAGGCCTGTTCGGCGAGGCTCAGCGGCGCGGCCTCGACAGACGTTTCTGATTCAACGGGAACTGGCGACGACTTCATGACGATGGTCATGTTACGTGGGCGGCCAGGGGATCATGCTGACATGGGCGCTGACGATGCGCCAACCTTCTGGCATCCGCGCCCAGGTCTGGCTCTGGAAGCCGCGCAGCGAAGAGTCGCTGCGCACGAACTCGACCAGTGCAACGGCCGTGTCCGGCCCGAAGCTGCTGATGCGCAGGTTCTCCAGTTGGCGGGTGAAGCTGGGCGTGGGCACGCTGTGGCGGTAGGCCGCCTGTTCGGCGTGGCCCAGTTGGCGGTCGGCCACGCCGTAGCGGGTCAGGCGCTCGTCCTGCCAGAAGAAGCCGATCAGCGTGGGCAGGTCGTTGGCCATGAAGGCCGCTTCGTAGGCATGGAAGCAGGCGGTGACTTCGGCCAGCACGTCCTGCCGATCAACGGCTTCGTTGGTGAAGCTCATGTGTTGGTGCCGGCCAGGGCTCGGCTGGCCAGGTAGGCGCGCCAGCCGCCGTGTTCGCTGATGTCTGGCGCGTCCGCCAGCGGCGCGGGCTCGCAGATGAAGCCCTTGACCCAGCGGCCGTCTTCCAGCTCGACCGAGCCCAGGCCCAGCGGCGGCGGGATCAGCGCCAGCAGCGATCCGACCTGCTCCAGCGGCATTTCGTAGACCTCCAGCTCGATGGCATGACCCGCCTCGCCGGCGCCCACACGGGCCAGCGCCGGCTT
>NZ_VIDT01000511.1 GCF_006519715.1 Ideonella azotifigens | reverse complement strand
CGGGTGTAGCGCTGCAGCGCCTGCACGCGGTCGACGTTGGCCTGCATCGCATTCGCGGCGGACTGCTTGGCGGCCATGTCGCCGGCCCGCTCATCGGCCTCCTGGCGCGAGACGGAATCGGTCGCCAGCAGGGTCTGCCAGCGCTGCGCGGTGCTGGCGGCCAGGGCCGCATTGCTGCGCGCAGCGGCGAGTTCGGCCCTGGCCTGCATCAGCTGCTGGTCCAGGTCCGGCGTCTCGATTTCCGCCAACAGCTGGCCGGCCTTGACCGGGCCGCCAATGTCGACCTGCCAGTTCTTCAGGTAACCGCTGACACGCGCATAGATGGGCGCGCGGGCCCAGGCTTCGATGCGGGCGGGCAGTTCGAGCCTGGTCGAGGCAAGCGCGGCCGGCGAGATCAGCGTGACGGTGGGCACGGCGCTGGCGGTGATGCCTTCGCGCAGCTGTTCTGCCCGCGACTTGCGCGTCCACAGGCCGGTGGCGACCACCACGACGGCCAGCGCCACCGCGGTGAGGGAGACCAGCCGCAGGCGCGGGGAACGGGTGGTTTCAGTTCGCATGGGAGGGATGTCCGGAAGAAGGAAGAAGCGGGTCGGCGGCAGGGGCCGCGTGCCCATGCCGGCGATGCGCCAGGCTGAAGACGACGGGCACGAAGACCAGCGTGGCAAAGGTGGCGAAGACCAGCCCGCCAATCACCGCGCGGCCCAGCGGCGCGTTCTGCTCGCCGCCTTCGCCCAGGCCCAGCGCCATCGGCAGCATGCCGATGACCATCGCCAGCGCAGTCATCAGGACAGGGCGGAAGCGCACGAAGCCGGCTTCCAGCGCAGAGGCGGTCGCGTCTCCCAGCTCGGCCAGGCGTTCGCGCGCGAAGCTGATCACCAGCACGCTGTTGGCGGTGGCCACGCCCATGCACATGATGGCGCCGGTGAGGGCCGGGACCGACAGCGTGGTGTCGGTCGCGAACAGCATCCAGACGATGCCGGCGAGTGCCGCGGGCAGGGCAGACACGATCACTGCCGGGTCCAGCCAGGACTGGAAGTTCACGACGATCAGCAGGTAGATCAGCACGATGGCGCCGAGCAGGCCGAACAGCAGGCCGGAGAAGGCGCGGTCCATGGTGCGCACCTGGCCCAGCAACTGCACGTTGGAGCCCTTGGGCACGTCGGCCGCGGTCTCGGCGATCACGCGGCGAACGTCGGCGGCCACGGCACCGAGGTCGCGGTCCTGCGTGGTGGCGTGGATCTGCACCATGGTCTGGATGTCGTACTGGCTGACGATGGAACTGCCGGTGCCACGCTCAAAGCGCGCCAGGCCACCCAGCGTGGTGCTGCCGGTGCTGGCGCCATTGCCCACCGGCAGGTTGGCCAGCGCGGACAGCGAGTCCAGCTCGCGCTGCGGCGTCTGCATCACGATGGGGTAGCTCACGCCATTGACCGGGTTCAGCCAGTAGGTGGGCGCGACCTGGCTGCTGCCCGCGAGGTTGACCACCAGGCTGTTGGTCACGTCGCGTGTGCTCAGGCCCAGCAGCTGGGCCTGGGTGCGGTCCACCTCGACCTTGAACACCGGCGCCTTGTTGGACTGCTGGATGCGTGCGTCCGCCACGCCGGGAATGGCCTTCACGCGCTTGAGCAGCTGCTGCGCATAGGCGAAGTTGGCGTCCATGTCGCGGCCGCGGATCTGCAGGTCGATGGGTGCCGGCGAGCCGAAGTTCAGGATCTGGCTGACGATGTCGGCCGGTGGGAACGAGAAGGTGGTGTCCGGGAATTCCTTGGGCAGCACCTCGCGCAGCTTGCGCACATGGTCGGCCGTGGGCTGGTGGCCCTCGCGCAGGGCGATCTGGAAGTCGCCGTCATGCGAGCCGGAGGCGCCGGTGTTGTTGTAGGTCAGGTTGATGCTGCTGGGCGGCAGGCCGATGTTGTCGACCAGCGTGGTGATTTCTTCCGATGGGATCACGCGGCGGATCGCCTGCTCGATGCGCGCGAAGCGCACAGCTGTCTCCTCCACCCGCGTGCCCACCGGCACGCGGGCGTGCATCAGGATCTGGCCGGAGTCGACCTGCGGGAAGAAGTTGCTGCCGATGAAGGGCAGCAGCAGGAACGAGAGCGCGACCACCGCGACAAAGCCAATCAGGAACGGACGGCGGCGGGACAGCGCGAGTGCCAGCACGCCGCGGTAGCTTTCGCGCACGCGCTCGAAGCCAGTCTCGAAGCGGCGCTGGAAGCGCACCAGCGGGTTTCGCGAGGGCGGCAGGTCGCCATCGCGGCCGTGCAGGTCGGTGTGTGGCGCGTGCGGGCGCAGCAGGAAGTTCGCCATCGTCGGCACCAGCGTGCGCGACAGCAGGAACGAGAAGATCATCGCGAAGATCACCGCTTCGGCCATGGGCACGAACAGGAAGCGCGAGACACCGTCGAGGAAGAACATCGGGATGAACACGATGCAGATGCACAGCAGCGAGACGAAGGCGGGCGTGACGATCTGCTGCGCGCCGTCCAGGATGGCGGTCCGCACGTCCTTGCCCTGTTCCAGGTGCCAGTTGATGTTCTCGATGGTGACGGTCGCGTCGTCCACCAGGATGCCCACCGCCAGCGCCAGGCCGCCCAGCGTCATCAGGTTCAGCGTCTCGCCAATGGCCGACAGCGCGATGATGGCGCCCAGGATGGACAGCGGGATGGACACGGCGATGATCAGCGTCGAGCGCCAGCTGCCCAGGAACAGCAGGATCATCACGCTGGTCAGCGCCGCGGCAATCGCGCCTTCGGTCGCCACGCCCTTGACCGCGGCGCGCACGAAGATCGACTGGTCGTTGATGGGCACCACGTTCAGCGCTTCGGGCAGCGAGGGCTTGAGTTCGGCCAGCTTGGCGCGCACACCATCGACGATGGCCAGCGTCGACGCCGCGCCGTTTTTCAGCACCGACATCAGCACCGAGCGGCCACCGTCCACGTGCACGATGTTGGTCTGCGGCGCGTTGCCGTCGTGCACCTCGGCCACGTCGCTCAGGTAGATGGTGCTGCCGCCCACGACCTTCACCGGCAGCCGGCCCAGCTCGGCAATGACCGACGGCGCGCTGTTGAGCTGCAGCGTGTATTCCAGCTCGCCGATCTTCTGCGTACCGATGGGGGTGAGCACGTTCTGCGCGGCGAGCGCCGCCGCCACGTCCTGGGCCGACAGGCCGCGGGCCTGAAGTGCTGCAGGGTCGATGTCGATCTGCACCTGGCGCTGCTTGCCGCCGTAAGGCAGCGGAATCGCCGCGCCGGAGACCGTGACCAGCGGCGTGCGCACGGTGTTGAAGCCCAGGTCGAACAGCTGCTGCTCGCTCAGGCCCTTGCCCGACAGCGCCAGCTGCAGGATGGGCACGGTGGCGGCGTTGTAGTTCAGGATCAGCGGCGGCGTGATGCCGGCCGGCATCTGCCGCACGACGACCTGCGACACGGCCGTGACCTGCGCGTTGGCCACCGCCACGTTCACGCCGGGCTGGAAGAAGATCTTGACGACGCTGACGCCGGGGTAGGAGTTGGACTCGATGTGCTCGATGTCGTTGACCGTGGTGGTCAGGGTGCGCTGGAACAGCGTGGCGATGCGGCCGGCCATCTGGTCTGGCGGCAGGCCTGTGTATTGCCATGCCACCGCAATCACCGGCACGCGGATCTCGGGAAAGATGTCGGTCGGCGTGCGCAAGGCTGCCAGTGGCCCGACGATCAGCAGCAGCAGCGCCATCACCAGGAAGGTGTACGGGCGGCTGAGCGCGATGCGGACAGCTGCCATCAGCATGTTGTGGGCGCTCCGGAAATCAAGGGCATGGCAGGACTGCTTGGCAGCGTGGGGGGCTTGAACATGACGCCGCCGCCAGGCAAGCCAGGCGGCGGCACAGGGAGACTGGCGAAGACGCGCGGGCGGGCGCAGGTGTAACCAATTCTGCAGCAATGCGCCAACCCTGGCAGCAGCAGGCCCGCCTTGCCGCGAGCTTGTACCCGCACCGGGGCAGGCGCGACTTCATGAACAAGCTGTGCCAGGCGCCAGCCAGCCGCAGCTTGATGGATTGGCAAGCCGGGTTTGCCAATCAACACGCAAA
>NZ_VIDT01000510.1 GCF_006519715.1 Ideonella azotifigens | reverse complement strand
CTGGCTGCGCGCGCTTTGCAAATGCGTGGCCAGGCGGGCCAGCACTTCGCGCGTGCGGATGGGCTTGGTCACGTAGTCCACGCCGCCGGCAGCGAAGGCGGCGACCACGTGTTCGGTGTCGGTCAACCCGGTCATGAAGATGATAGGGATGGCGGCGGTGGCCGGGTCGGCCTTCAGGCGGCGGGCCACCTCGAAGCCATCCATGCCGGGCATCACCGCGTCCAGCAGCACGATGTCCGGCCGCGCCTGGCGGGCGCTTTGCAGCGCGGCCTCGCCATGCGTGGCGACCAGCACGGTGTAGCCGGATTCGTCCAGCGCGTCGTGCAGCACCGCGAGGTTGTCCGGCACATCGTCGACGATCAGCACCCGCTCGGCAGTGCCGGCGTCCAGCCCGTTGCCAGGGTCTTCCGGGCCTTCATCCAGCACGGCGGCGTTCATCGAGGGCTTTCGTCAAGGTGTGTTGGATGGCATCGAGCTGGAAGCCGCGAGCCATCGCGCGCAGCCGGGCGACGAAGGCCGTGGCGGCCGGGTGCTCGGCCTCGATCTGGTCGAGCTTGCGCGTCACGCCGCGCACATAGCCCAGGCCGACCAGTTCCTGCAGCGCCTCCAGTGCTTCGACCGGGGGCAGCACCTCGGCAACGGGCTCTGCAACGGGCTCGGCCCGGCGCGGCGCGGCGTCGATCCAGCGCAACTGCAGCCGGCTGCCCAGCCAGTCCAGCAGGTCGGCCAGGCGCACCGGCTTGACCAGGAAATCCGACGCCGGCAGGCCGACGATGTTGTCCAGGCCCTGGTCGAAGGCATTGGCCGAAATGACCGCCACCGGCGCGGTGGACAGCGCCTGGGCGCGCAGCCGGCGGATGGTCTCCCAGCCGTCGATGCCGGGCATCGCCAGGTCCATGAAGATCGCGTCGGGTTGCAGCGTGGCCAGCCGCGCCAGGCCTTCTTCGCCAGACGCCGCCTGCTCGATCACGAAGCCCAGCGGTTGCAGCAGATCGGCCAGCAGTTGCCGGTCGGCCTCTTCGTTGTCGACCACCAGGATGCAGCGGCGCGGGCCTTCGTAGCCGATGTGCGCGGCGCGCGGTGCGCTGACCTGGCCGCCCTGCCCGCCCCTGACTTCGGGCAGGAACAGGCGAAGCCGGAAGGTGCTGCCGTGGCCAGGCATGCTGTGCACCGTCATCTCGCCACCCATCAGGTCGGTGAGCATCTTGCTGATGGTCAGGCCCAGGCCGGTGCCGCCTACGCTGGCGCTGCCGGCGGCCGAGCCGCGCACGAACGGCTCGAAGACCCGCGCCAGCTCGGCTTCGCTCATGCCGGGGCCGGAGTCGATGATCTCGACGCGGGCCATCTCACGTGCGTAGGCCACGCGCAGCGTGACATGGCCAAAGGTCGTGAACTTGACGGCATTGCCCAGCAGGTTGATCAGGATCTGGCGCAGCCGGCGTTCGTCTGCGCGCACCCATTCGGGCAGCGTGTCGCCGCACTCGAAGACGAAGCGGATGCCCTTGCCCTGCGCCTGCAGCTCGAACATGCGGGCCAGCTCGTGCAGGCAGTCGGCAAAGCGCATGGGCTTCAAGTCCAGCGTCAGCTTGCCGCCTTCGATGCGGGCCACGTCCAGCGTGCCTTCGATCAGGCTCAGCAGATGGTCGCCGCCGCGGCGGATCACGCTGACGGCCTGGCGCCGGTGGGCCGGCATGCTGTCGTCATCCTCCAGCAGCTGGGCGTAGCCGAGGATGCTGTTGAGCGGCGTGCGCAGCTCGTGGCTGATGGCGGTGATGTAGCGGGTCTTGGCCTGGTTGGCGGCGTCGGCCACGCGCTTGGCCTGCTGCAGCGCCAGGTCGGTCTGCTGGTGCGAGGCGATCTCGCGCATCAGCGCCTCGGTCTGGCGCAGCGTTTCTTCCTGCGCCACCTGCCGGCTCTTGTGCGCCAGTACCAGCCACCAGGCGACCACGGCCGAGACCAGCAAGAGGGCCGCATAGGCCTTCACGAAGCTGCCCTGCAGCGAAGGCGCCAACTGCGCCGCGACCTCGCCGCCGCGCTCGACCAGCACCTTCAGCTCCTGGTGGTACAGCAGGCCGAACAGCGCGCCCAGCGCCGGCACGATCAGGCCCATCAGCAGCAGGTATTGGCCCAGGCCGGTGTCGACCTGCGGCGCCAGGCGCTGCGGCAGCACGCGCAGCAGCAACTGGCGCCAGGCCTGCCAGAAGCGGTCCACCGCGCGTTGTTGCGGCTTGCACTGGTCGCCGCAGCGGGCGTCCAGCGTGCAGCACAGCGAGCAGATGAAGCCGCCATACGCGGGGCAGCGGGCCATGTCCTCGCCTTCGTAGCTGCGGGCGCAGACGACGCAGGTGTGGGCGCGCAGCCGGGCGTAGCCGCCGCGGCCGTCACCGCGCTCGGTGTGGCTCTCCGGCGCTTCCGGTTCGCGCGCCAGGTAGTAGCGGCCACCGGTGTACCAGGCGATCAGCGGTGACGCGACGAGTGCGGTGACCAGCGCGATCAGCGCCGAGAAGGCCTGGGCCATGGCGCCAAACGCGCCCAGGTGGGCGGCCACCGACAGCAGCGAGGCCAGCCCCATGGCACCGACGCCGACCGGGTTCACGTCATGCAGGTAGGCGCGGCGGAACTCGATGCCGGGCGGGCTCAGGCCCAGCGGCTTGTTGATCACCAGGTCGGCGACGACCGCCATGATCCAGGCGATGGCGATGTTGGAAAACAGGCCCAGCACGCCACCCAGCGCCTGGAACACGTCCAGCTCCATCAGCATCAGCGCAATGCCGATGTTGAACACCATCCAGACCACGCGGCCCGGGTGGCTGTGGGTCAGCCGCGAGAAGAAGTTGGACCAGGCCAGCGAGCCGGCGTAGGCGTTGGTGACGTTGATCTTCAGCTGCGAGACGATGACAAAACAGGCCGTGGCCGCGACCGCCAGGCCGTAGTGCGGGAACACGTATTCGTAGGCCGCGAGGTACATCTGGTTCGGGTCGACCGCGCGGTCCACCGGCACCGAATGTTCGATGGCCAGCCAGGCCAGCAGCGCGCCGCCCAGCATCTTCAAGACGCCCGGCAGCACCCAGCCCGGGCCGCCGACCAGCACCCCAAACCACCAGCGCTTGCGGTTGGCAGGCGTGAGCTCGGGCATGAAGCGCAGGTAGTCGACCTGTTCGCCCATCTGCGTGATCAGCGCCACGCCCACCGTCATGGCCGCACCAAAGGCCTGCAGCGAAAAGCCGGGGAAGCGGCCGCTCTCGCCAGCGTAGGCAACCAGCCCTTTCAGCAGGCCCGGATTCTCGCGGAAGACGTAGAAATACGGCGCGACCAGCATCAGCAGCCACAGCGGCTGGGTCCAGACTTGCAGCCGGCTGATGATGGTCACCCCATGGGTGACGAGTGGAATGACCGCCAGCGCGCAGAGCAGGTAGCCCCAGACCGGCGGGATGTCGAAGGCCAGCTCGAGCGCATAGGCCATCACCGCGGCTTCGAGCGCGAAGAAGATGAAGGTGAAGCTGGCGTAGATCAGCGAGGTCAGCGTGGAGCCGAGGTAGCCGAAGCCGGCGCCGCGCGTCAGCAAGTCCATGTCCACGCCATGCCGGGCCGCATAGACGCTGATCGGCAGCCCCGCCAGGAAGATCACCAGGCCAGTGGCCAGGATGGCCCAGAAGGCATTGGCAAAGCCGTAACGCACCAGCAGCGTGGCGCCCACGGCTTCCAGCACCAGGAAGGACGCGGCGCCAAAGGCCGTGTTGGCCACCCGCCACTCGGACCACTTGCGGAAGGCGCGCGGCGTGAACCGCAGCGCGTAGTCCTCCATGGTCTCGCTGGCCACCCACAGGTTGTAGTCGCGCCGGATCTTCACGACCTGCTGGTGCACAGCGGGCTGCGCGTCCGGCGGGGGCGGATCCAGGGTGGCGGTGGGCAAGGCGGCGTTCATGGGGCGCTGATCGGGATGCAGGTATCGATCAAGATCCGCACCATGCCGTGTCGCGGCCTGTCGCCCAGCGATGGGTCAGGCCGGCGGTCGGATGTCACGGCTGGCATCGCAACCCTCGCGCCCCCCGCACCGCCGCGGGGCACCATGCACCAGGGCCGGGTTTCAGTCCC
>NZ_VIDT01000051.1 GCF_006519715.1 Ideonella azotifigens | reverse complement strand
CGACGTGCTGCAGGACTGGTTCGAAGCCGGCGCCGCCGATGGCTTCAACCTGATGCCCCCGACGGTACCTGCCGGGCTGGACGACTTCGCCCGCCTCGTCGTGCCCGAACTGCAGCGCCGCGGCCTGTTCCGCCAGCGCTACGAAGGCCGCACGCTGCGCGAGCACCTGGGCCTGGCCTGGCCTGCGCATCGCCTGCCCACCGAGCATTTGAAGACCGCACAAGCATGACCCGTCGAATCCTTCTCAAAGGCCTGCTCGCCCTGCCTGTCCTGGCGCACGCGTCAGAGCCCAAGACCCTGCGCATCGGCTTCCAGAAAGGTGGCCTGCTGCTGCTGGTGAAGACCCGCGGCGTGCTGGAGCAGCTGCTGGCTGCGCAAGGCTGGCAGCTGAAGTGGATCGAGTTCCCGGCCGGCCCGGCGCTGCTGGAAGCCCTGAACGTCGGCGCCATCGACTTCGGCGTGACCGGCGCGCCGCCGCCGGTCTTCGCTCAGGCCGCCGGTACGCAGTTCGTCTACGTCGGCGCCGAGCCCGGCGCCCCCGGCACCGAAGCCATCCTCGTCAAGCCCGAGAGCGCGATGCGCAGCGTGGTCGACCTGAAAGGCAAGCGCATCGGCCTGGCCAAAGGCTCCAGCTCGCACTACCTGCTGATCCGCGCCCTCACCCTCGCCGGCCTGCGCTACGCCGACATCCAGCCCGTCTTCCTGCCCCCTGCCGACGCGCGCGCCGCCTTCCAGGGCGGATCCATCGACGCCTGGGTCGTCTGGGACCCGTACCTCACCATCGCCCAGTCCGCCACCCAGGCCCGCCTGCTCAGCGCCCCCGGCCTGGACACCGGCGCCCCCTGGAGCTTCTACGAAGCCCGCCGCGAGTTCACACAAGCCAACCCTGCGATCGTGCGCGCCCTCGTCGGCTGGCTGGGCGAAGCCGGCGCCTGGGCCAACAGCCACCAAGCCGAAGCGGCACGCATCCTCGCGCCGCTGCTGGGGCTGGATGAAGCGCTGGCGCTGAAGCTGCAGCAGCGCCAACACTACGGCGCCGTGCCCACCAACGCCGCCATCGCCGCTTCGCAACAGGCGGTGGCCGACGCGTTCTTCGAGCTGAAGCTCATTCCGAGGGCGGTGCAGGTGCGGGAGAACTTCTGGCCCCCGTTGGGCTGAACAGCGCCGCGCCTGCAGAGCCCGGCGCTTCGATGTCCCATCTGCGCCCTGCACGCCGTTCAGTGAAGTAGCAGGTGCTGCGCCATGCGCAGCACGCCTTGTCTCTTCACGGCGGAGTTGCCATGTTTTGTGTTCCCTGGCGCGCGGCGCGTCGTTGCCGCAGCGTCGTCAGGCTTGCCTTCGGCGTTGGCGCCTTGCTGGCCAACACGCTTGCGTCAGCCCAACAGGCTGGTCCCACCGAACTACTGTGCAGCATGCGCAGCGGGGAGGCCACCGCGACGCTGCGGGTGGCAGCGGACATTGACCCGCTGGCGGCCACGCGCGCCAAGGTGGGCGAAGGCTTCGAGCTGCGCGCGCTTGCGCTGAGCGACGCAGCCGGTGCGGACCAGGTCAGCCAGGTGGTCGTCACCGTGCTCGACCGGGAAGGCGCCGGGCCCGCAGTGGTGCTGTCGCAAAGCCGGTGGCCGGCCGCGGGGCATGGGGTGCTCGACCAGGAAGATGCGTGGCAACCAAGCTTGTCGGGCTGGCAGCGGGCCTACACCTCGGGGCTGGGCCGTGAACTGGCCTGGGGTTGTGCGCTGGTGCGGCAAGGCGCAACCCCCGATGGCTGGGCACGCGTGGACGCGACCGGCGATGGCGCGCAACTGGCGCGGCCGCGAGCCGGCATTGCCAGGCCAGAGGCAAACGGCGCTGTGGTGCGGCTGGCGTGGATGGGCGACGTAATGCTGGCCGACGGGCCGGGGCGGGTCATCGCGCGCGGACAGGATCCTTTTGGACCTGTCATGAACGCCATGAAGGATGCGGACCTGCGCATCGCCAACCTGGAATGCGTCATCGCCACCGGCGGCAAGCCCGTCGACAAGCCCTGGACCTTCCGGGCGAACCCGCGGGTGCTGGACGTGCTGCGCCGGCATGTCGACGCCGTCTCGCTGGCCAACAATCACTCGGGCGACTTCGGCCCCGGGGCCTTTGGGGAGATGCTGGGCCGGCTGCAGCGCGCCGGCCTGCCCTACTTCGGCGGCGGCACCGATTTGCGCGCGGCGCACCGCCCCGCCATCATCGAGCGACAGGGCTTGCGCATCGCCCTGCTGGGGTATGACGAGATGTTCCCGCGCCGCTTCGAAGCCGGGCCTGACAGCCCGGGTGTGGCCTGGGCCGACGAGGAGCAGATCGTGGCCGACATCCGCTCGGCCAGGACACAGGCCGACATCGTCATCCCCTTCATGCACTGGGGCCAGGAGCACAGCGAAACCTCGCACGCCCGCCAACACGCCCTCGCCCGCTTGATGATCCGCGCCGGTGCGGATGCGGTGGTGGGCGCCCATCCCCACATCCGCCAGGACACCGAAATCATCGACGGCAAACCGGTGATCTACAGCCTGGGCAACTTCGTCTTCGACGGCTTCAGCGACGCGGACAACAACACCGGCTCCATCCTGTGGATGACGGTCACCGCCGCCGGCGTCAGGGACTGGCGGCTGCAGGCGGTGCACATCGACCCAACGGGCACGCCGCACTTGGCACGTGCTGCAACAGACCCCGCGCGGACCCGCAGGCTCGCCGTGAACTGAGGCCGAGGCCCGCACCGCCTTCCAGGGCACCTTGCTGGCAGCACTCCTGCGCCCGGGCCAAGCGCCGCTTCAAGACGAGTAGCCAACCTCCGCCCCGCCCCGGCCAGGCCAGGCCAGGCCACCCGTCATGGCATCTGGCTGACTGCCGTGATTCACGGCGATATGTCTTCGAGTGCCCGATTGGTCGTTTCGATCATCCGCATCGCGGCGAGCAGGCCGATCACGTTGGCGAGGGCAAACATCAGGAAGACCGCGGCGATGCCCTGGCCAGACAAGACAATGCCGGCAACCGCCGGCGCGGTGGCCGAGGCCACGCGCAGCCAGGACGTCGCCAGCCCGGTGCCGATGGCCCGCATGCGTGTCGGGTAGATCTCGGGCGTGTAGAGATACAACAGGACTGTCGTGGTTCCCATCACCGCATAGGCCGACGAAGCGAGGATCATCACCGACAAGGCACTCTTGGCGCCGAGGGCCGCCAGCACCCCGAGCAGCGCGCCGCACAGCACGAAGCAGCCCATGGCCCAGCGGCGGCGGCCGACGCGGTCGACCAACAGTGCGCAGCCGAGGACGGCCACCACGCTCAGCACGTTGGTCAGCGACGCTACGCGCAGGGCTTCCTGCAACGGCATGTTGTAGACCGTCTTGTAAAGGGTCGGCAGCCAGTTGTTGATGCCGTTGGCCACGAAATACGACGTGGCCCAGAGTACCCAGACCACCATGGTGCGGGGCCGGTAGACCGGCGAGAACAGTTCTTTCCAGGATGCTCTTTTCTGTGACCGCAAACCGAGTGCCAGGCTTTCGACGCGACTGGCGATCTCCTGCCTGTTGTTCGTTGGATCGAGGCTGCGCTTGGACGTACTCGCCTCGATGGTTCGAATGATCTCTTCCGCCTTCTCGAAGCGGCCCTTCGAGATCAGCCACCGCGGCGACTCCGGCAGGCGGGCCAGAAAGATCAGGATCAGCAGGCCGGGAACGCCGCCGACGAGGAACATGTACTCCCAGCCAAATCGCGGCACCACGAAGGAGCCGACCTGGGCCGCAGCAAGCAGCCCGAGCGGGAAGATGAGTTCGTACAGGATGAAGAAGCGGCCTCGCCCATTGGCCTGCGACAGCTCGTTGATGTAGGCGGCGGCGATGGGCACTTCGCCGCCGACTCCGATGCCCTGGATGAAGCGCATCACGAAGAGCATCAGGAAGTTGCCCGACAGCGCGCAGACGATGCTCATGGCCGACATCAGTCCGACGGCCACGGCGACGATGGGAACGCGCCCGTAGCGCTCGGCCAGGGAGCCGAACAACAACGCACCGATGACCTGGCCGAGGTAGCCCGCGGCGATCAGCACACCCACCTGGACAGTGGTCAGGTGCCACAGGCCGACCAGCACCGGCAGCACGAACGCCAACGCCAGCGCATCGAAGGCATCAAAGAAGGTGGCGCTGCCCATGACGACGCGCGCCTTCGTGTGCCATCGCGTGAATGGCACGTTCTCGATGCGGAACAGCAATTGGGCTGCGTGGTGGGCGCCGTCTTGCTCGGACATCGCCGGTGTCGGGTGGTCGTACATCATGTCTCCATCACGCCGCTCGGGTCGTTCTTGTTGTCTGTCGAGCGGTCGTCGCGCAACTGGGAATTCGCGGTCTCGGGTCAGCGTTGCCCTAGAAGTCGTGCCGCACACCCACCTCGTAGGCGGTCGACTTCTGGCCACCGAAATAGTTGGCTGCCGTCGCCGTTCCGCTGACCGCCGGGCCACCCGGAATTGCGAAAGTCGCCGCGCCCTTGTTCTCGACCTGCGCCACGTGCGCGTAGAGGGCGGTGCGCTTTGAGAGGCTGTAGACGTAACCAGCTCCGAGCAAGCTGGCGTCCTTGGCGCTCTGCGCAGCCGTGGCGCCGGTCTGATTGGCGCGCAGATAGGTCAGCTTGATCACGCCCCGGCCGACTGGAATCACCGCGCCGAACTGGGTGTTCACAGTGCGGTCCACCCCGAACAACCAGCGCCGCTGCGCGACGTCGAGCTTGACGACGCCGAAGTCGTACGAGGCGCCGTAGACCTGATCCTTGAAACTCTGGTCGCCGGCGGCATTGTGCGTCGTGAATTGCGCGGCAGCGACGTTCCAGCCGCTCCCTGCCCAGCCCAGCCGGAAGCCCTCGCCCCTGGTGCCGCCAGCGGCCGGCGTGCCGCCTTCCCCCGCCGTCACGATGGCCTGACCGTAAATGCCGGCAAGTCCGGCCGGGAGGAAATATTCAAGCGCGTTGCTGACTCGCAATGTCGGGTTGGCCGTCGTGGCCTCGCCGGCCGTTCCGAATGCCTGGCCCAGTGCGCGCGAGGCGGCGAAAGACCGGAAGGTGTTGGCGCTGGCGATGCCCAGCGTCATGAACGGGTCGAAACCGGTCCACACCAGGTGCGTCGGCACCCAATCGCGGCCCAGCCGGACCTCGCCGAGTTGGGCGCTGGCCACGCTGACGGTGGAGCGGCGGTCCCAGAACTGCCCGGCCGGCGCAGCAGCGCCAGCAACGCCTGTGTCGGCGAGGATGGTTCCGTCCAGATAGAAGCCGGCACTGAGTCCGCCACCCAGGTCCTCGACCCCGCGGATGATGAGCTTGCTCGTCGCGTTGGCACCGCTGACTTCGGACTTCTGAGAACCAACCGAGCCGTTGCGGACCTGCCGCAGGCCCAGGTCCAGCGTGCCGCCGACCGTGACCGACGACTGCGCCGTGGCGGCGAAACAGGCGGCGCTCAGGCCGGCCGTGCAAATGCTTTTCAACATGATGCTTCCTTGCTTGCGATGGGCACTTGTTGCGCCATCCGCGTAGTGAGTGGGACGGCAATCTCCGCCGGGGCATCGCTGACGCCACCGTTGACGGGTGTGCCAATGCCTGTGGCGTTGGCCTGGGCGCGGGTCGGCTACTCCGGCTTGAAGCCGGCGTTCTTCAGCAATTCGGCGCCCTGCGCGACGTCTGCCGCCACGTAGCGCCTGAATTGCTCAGCGGTCTGGGAGACGGCGTCTATGCCCAGGCTTGCGAAAGCGCCACTCTTCGCCAGTTCGGCCACAGCCTTGTTGATGGCGGTGTTGAGGATGGCAATGCGCTCGGCCGCCGTGTCCTTCGGCGCCCACACGCCATACCAGGACACGTACGAGAAGTTCGGCATCCCGCTTTCGGCCACGGTCGGCACCTCCGGTGCGAGGGCACTGCGTTTGGCTGAAGTGATGGCGATCGGCTTGACCTTGCCGCTCCTGGCCAGGGGCAGCACGGAGATCATCGAGTCGAGCAGCAGGTTGACATGACCGCCACCGACATCGACCAGCGCCGGCTGCGTTCCCTTGTAAGGCACGTAGGTGAACGTGACGCCGCCTTGGCTGGCCAGCAGCAAGGTCGCCAGATGGCTGGGAGCACCGGCTGCAGGTATCGCAGCCATCCACTTCTCGGGCTGCTGCTTGGCGGCGGCCAGCACCTCGGCCAGCTTCTTCTCCGGCTGCTGCGGTGAGACCACCAGCATCAATGGCGCCTCGCCGACGCGCGCCACCGGCGCGAAGTCGGTTTGCGGGTCGTAGGGCGGGTTGGACAGCACCTGCTTGGCCAGCACATGCGTCGCCGCCGAGAACAGTAGCGTGTAGCCGTCGGCAGGCGCCGTCTTCACCGCGCTGCCGCCGATGGTGCCGCTCGCACCGGCCTTGTTGTCGACGATGACCGAGACGCCGAGTTGCTTGCGCAATTGCTCGCCGAGCAGGCGTGCCGCGTTGTCAACGCCACCGCCGGCGGCGAAGGGCACGACGATGCGAATCGTCCTGTCCTTTTCCGGGAAGGTGGCGGCTTGCGCCCATGTAGGCGCAATGGCCAGCAAGCTCGTCGCCGCCAGCAATTGGATGATGTTCAAGATGTCTCCTGGATTTTTGTATTTCGTTGGCAGCGGGTGTGCTCAACCTTCGAGCTTGGGTCCATGCAGTTCGGCGTAGGACCGCAGCGTCTTCTCGACCTTGGGCAACAGCCACTCGGTCACCGCAAGTGGCAGGCGTTCGCGCCGGGCCTGATCGAGCAGGTGGCGCAGCGGCTGCGCGCGCGTGCCCATCGCCGAGCCTTCCTGCGCGCGCTGCTGCTGTTCCACGAAAAAGGCCGCAACCTCTGGCACACCGGACCGCACACCGGTGTCACCCAGGTAGTCGACGATGTCGAGTTCGAAGTCGTCCAGGCGCAGACTGATGCCGCCGATGCCGCAGCCGCAGCCAGCCCCGAGCGCCACGTGCAGCATCGACAGCGAACTCCACAGGTCGAGCAGGTGCTCGGCACGCTGCACGAAATCGTTGGCTGCCACGGCCAGGCCCGCGCTGCTCACTGCCCGGCCCAGGCGAGATCACCTGCCGTACCGTTGCGCGGGGCCCGCGGGGCGCTGCGCAAGGTTCGCGTGGCTTCGGCGTGGACCTGGCCATTGGCGTCGAGTGCAACGCGGTAGACCTCGCGCGCCACCTCCGCGCTGACGTAGCCTTCGCGCACATCCTCGGCGACCTTCTCGATGTCGCGCTCCAGCGGGTCACCAAAGCCCCCGCCGCCGCCCGACAGCATCTTGTAGGCGTCGCCCCGTTCGAGCCGCACGTTGAAGATCTTGGCGTTCAGGTGGTCAGTCTTCCATTCACCCTTGTGGCGCACGGCCAGGCCGTTGCCCATCGCGTCGCCGCCGCCTTCCAGGCCCCAGGGCTTGCAATGCACGCGGTCGATGCGAGTCGTCACGGTGAATGGCGACAGCGCCTGCACCACCATCTCGGCACCGAGGCCGCCTCGGTACTTGCCGGCGCCGGCGCTGTCCTGGCGAATTTCGTACTTCTCGACCAGAACCGGGTACTTCGCTTCGAGCTGCTCGGTCGGGCTGTTGTGGGTGTCGCCGTCATTGATGCAGACGGTCACCGAAACGCCGTCTTCGCTGCTCTTGGCACCCCAGCCGCCGCCGAGCGGGCCGATGCCCACGATGAACAAGCGGCCATCCTCCGGGGAGATGCCGTGGATGTTCGGGAACACCAGGTCGGCATGGTGGCCGGCAATCGAGCGGTGCGGGATCGCCGGTGCCAGCGCCTTGAAGATGGTGTCGATGACCGTCATCGGGAAAGTCATCCAGACGCGCATCGGGTAAGGCCGCTCGGCACTGATGACGGTGCCCATCGGCATGACCACCTTCAGCGGCCGGAAACTGCCGTCGTTGACCGGGTAGTCGGTGGGCGTCGTCAGGCACTTGTAGGCCACCTGCGCGCAGGCGATGCCGGTCGTGAATCCCGAGTTGTAGAAGCCGCGAACCTGCTTGCTGACATCGGACAGGTCGACGGTCATCTCGTCACCAGCGACGGTGACCTTGACTCGGATTGGAATGCGCTTGCCGATCTCCAAGCCGTCGTCGTCCATGAACGATTCGGCCTCGTAGACGCCGTCGGGGATCGACAGCGTGTTCTGGCGCGCTACGGCTTCCGACGAATCCATGATCTGGCGGATCGAGGCGTTCACCGCATCGGCACCGTAACGCTGCAGCAGCTCGACGTAGCGACGCTCGCCGGTGGTGATGGCGGTGATTTGCGCGCGCAGGTCGCCGAGTGCCCGGTCGGCCAGCCGCACGTTCATCGCGATGATGTCGATCAGGTCCTGGTTGACGACGCCCTCTCGCTGGTACTTGATGATGGGGATCTGGATCCCCTCGCTGAAGATGTCGGTGGTGACATTGCCCAGCGTGCCGCCCACATCCAGCCAGTGCGCCATGCAGCAGGTAAAGCCTTCAAGCTTGCCCTCGTGGAACACCGGCATGGTGAACGTGAAGTGGTTCAGGTGGCTGCCGGTGGTGTAGGCGTCGTTGGTGACCAGGATGTCGCCCGGCAGGATGTTCTCGTAGCCGAAGTGCCGGATCTTGGCCTTCACGGTTTCCGACATGCCGCGGATGAACATCGGCAGGCCCAGCCCGATCGAGACCGTGTCGCCTTCCTTCGTGAACAGGCCGACCGTGAAGTCCAGCGCCTCGTAGATGATCAGGTTGTAGGCGGTGCGCGTCAGGTTGGTCTTCATCTCCTCGGTCACGGCGTAGAGCCCGTTGCGGATGATTTCGACAGTGACTGCGTCCACCGTCGAGGCGTTCGTGTCGGGGGCCCGGGTGGTGCCGTGGGTGGTGCCGTGGGTGTTGGCCAGGGTTGTGGCTTGGGCGGTGCTCATGAGCGGTCGCTCCCAATGGAAATCTGCAGGTTGCCGAGTTCGTCCACGCGCAGCTCATCGCCGGGCTGCACGACGGTGGTGGAGGCGTGTTCTTCGATGAGGGCCGGACCGGTGATGACGTTGCCGGCCAGCAGCAGGTCGCGCAGGTAGACCGGGGTGTCGGCCCAGCCGCCGGCGCGGAAGTACACCGGCTTGACGGCGCGAACCGCGCGCTTGTCCGGCGTGGCCGTGCCCACGTCCACGCTGTGCCTGGGCGGCTTCTTCATCGTGCCCAGCACCGTCACGCGCAAGCTGACCAGGTCGGCCGGCTCCTTGGGGGCCGAGGTGCCGTAGCGGACCTTGTGCAGTTCGTCGAATTGCTGCTTGATCGCCTGGCGGTCCTTGCCCGCGAAGTAGGCCAGCGGCAGGTCGACCGTGACGGCGTGTTCCTGGCCGACATAGCGCATGTCGGCGGCACGCTCGATCACCACGCCGTCGGGATTGATCCCCGATTGCGCCAGTGCCGCGCGGCCCTCGTCTTCCATCGTCTTGTACGCCGCCTCGATCTCTTCGAACGACACGTCGTTGAGCTTGCGGAACACCGATCGCACGTAGTCGTAGCGCAGGTCCGAAAACAGCATGCCGTAGGCCGAGAAGTAGCCCGGCGCATACGGGATCAACACCTTGCGGATGCCGATCTCGCGGGCAATGGCCGACGCATGCAGCGGGCCGGCGCCGCCGTAGACGACCATCGTGAAGCTGCCGGCGTCCAGGCCCCGCTCGGTGGTCACAGCCTTGACCGCATGTGACATCTGCGTCACCGCAATGCGCAGGATGCCGTCGGCCGCTGCGGTCGGGTCCAGGCCCAGCGGCTTGGCCACGCGCTCGCGCATCTGGCGCTGGCAGCCGTCGAGGTCGAGCTTGAGCTCCCCCCCCAGGAAGTGCTCGGCGTCGAGCCGCCCGAGCAGCAGATTGGCATCGGTGACCGTGGGTTCGGTGCCGCCGCGGCCATAGGCCACCGGGCCAGGGATCGAACCCGCACTCTGCGGGCCGACACGCAGCGCGCTGCCAGTCTCGACACGGGCGATGCTGCCACCGCCGGTACCGACTTCGTGGATGTCCATCATTGGGATCTGGATCGGCAAGGCACGTTCGTACCCACCGATCAGCGCCGAGCCCGTCGTCAGCGGCCGGCCCTCGCTGATCACGCCGGCCTTGGCGGTGGTGCCGCCCATGTCGAAGGCGATGGCATCGCCCATGCCGAGTTGCGCGCAGATCGCCTGGGCACCGATGACGCCGGCTGCAGGCCCGGATTCGAGCATGCGCACGCAGCCGACCTTGGCATGCGCCACCGGGAACAGTCCGCCGGTGGACTGCACGATGTAGAAGTCACCTTCGAAGCCGTGGCCGGAAAGGTGGGTCTCCAGCTGACCCAGGTACTCCGAGACCCGCGGCCCGACGTAGGCATTGGCCACCGCCGTCGATACGCGCTCGAATTCGCGGTACTCCTGGCTCAGCTCGTGCGAGGCGCAGATGAAGGCGCCGGGAATTTCTTCCTGCAGGATCTGCTTGACGCGCTGCTCGTGCGCCGGGTTGCGGTACGAGTGCAGCAGCAGCACGGCCACCGCCTCGACCTTCTGCCCCTTGAGCTCACGCGCCAGTTCGCGCACCGCAGCCTCATCCAGCGGCTTGTGCGTGCTGCCGTCGGCGCGCAGGCGCTCGGCGACCTCGAAGCGCAGCGAGCGCCGCACCAGCGGCTGGTGTTTGTTGAAGAAGAGGTTGTAGGCATCGGGCCGGTTGACGCGGCCGATCTCGTAGATGTCGCGGAAGCCCTCGGTGATCAGCAGCGCGGTGTTGGCACCGGTGCGCTCCAGCAGCGTGTTGATCGCGATGGTCGAGCCGTGCAGGAACAGGTTGCCGTCGCGCCAGTCGATGTCGGCGCTGGCGATGGTGGCCTGGATGCCCTTGACGAGTTCGCCATGAGTTGACAGCGCCTTGCCGAACAGCAGCTTGCCACTGGCCTCATCGAAGGCCGCCATGTCGGTGAAGGTGCCGCCGATGTCGACGGCGATGCGCAGTTGGGGTCGTGGGTTTGCCATGTCGGTCTCCGCGCTTCAGGCTTCCGTGGCGATGCGGTTGCGCAGCACACCCAGGCCTGTGATCTCCACCTCGACCACGTCGCCATCCTTCATGTAGACCGGCGGCTCACGGCGATCACCCACGCCGCCCGGCGTACCGGTGGCAATCACATCGCCTGGCGAAAGCGGCGTGAAGCGCGAGATGTATTCGATGAGCACCGGAATGTCGAAGATCAGGTCGTCGATGCTGGCGTGCTGCATCACCTGGCCGTTGACGCGCGTTTCCAGCGTCAGCTTCGCGACGTCGGGTACATCGTCGCGGGTGACCAACCAGGGGCCGAACGGCGCCGTGCCGGGGAAGTTCTTGCCGGGCGTGAATTGGTGGGTATGGCGCTGCCAGTCGCGCACGCTGACGTCGTTGAAGCAGGCGTAGCCGGCGATGTGCTCGAAGGCCTGCGCCTTCGGGATGTGCCGGCCGCCCTTGCCGATCACGAGGGCCAGTTCGCCCTCCCAGTCGAAGCGCTCGGAGAAGCTCGGCCGCAGCACCGCATCACCATGCGCAGCCAGGGTGTCGTTGAAGCGCAGGAAGAGCGAGGGGTACTCGCTGTCGGCGCGCTTGGTCTCGGCGACGTGGCTCTTGTAGTTGAGACCGACGCAGATCAGCTTGCCCGGATTCGACAGCACCGGCAAGGCCTTGACGGCGGCCGGGTCCACGGACGTGCCGCTCTTGGCCGCGGCCAGTTGCAGTTCGCTCTGCGCGCCGGCCTTGAGGACCGCCAGCAGGTCCGGAAAGCGGCTCAGGAAATCGGCGGGGGGTTGCACATAACGATCACCCTGGACGACGCCATACGTGGGCTGTCCGGCGTGAATGAAGCTGACGAGTTTCAACGGCGTCTCCTGACTGAGGGATGCTGCTGCCGGTGGCTCGGTCGAGTCGCTCGGTGCAGCGGATGACGCCAATGTAGAAATCCGGAGGCTCTCTGCCTACCTAGAATCCCAAGGATTCAGACTTGCCATTTTTGGCATGGCTCTTACTGGAAATCCCTATGAACATCGCCAGCGCGAGACTCTTCCTGGAAGTGGCCGAGGCAGGCAGCCTCAGCAAGGTGGCGGCACGCAGGCAGACGGTGCAGTCGCATGTCAGCCGGCAGATCAGCGAATTCGAAGCCACTTTTGGCAGTCCCTTGTTCCGGCGCACGGGGCGCGGCGTGGCGTTGACCGAACTCGGCTCCCGTGCCGCGCTGCGCTTGCGCTCTTGGCTTCAGGAAACGGAGCGCCTGACCGAGGACCTGCGCGCGGATGCGGGCAAGGTGCTGGGCGAGGTGCGCATGGGCATCATCCCTTCGGCTGCGCATCCGCTGGTGACGCGACTGTTCGAGCGCCTGCAGCAGGAACATCCGGGCATCCGTCTGAACATCGCCGAGGCGCAAGGCGCGGAGATCGACGCGATGCTGGACAGCGGGGCCGTTGACCTCGCGGTCCTCTTCCGCTTCAAGCGTCCGAGCGGACGTGAGGAGAAGCTGCTGAGCGTCGCGCACACCTACCTTGTGTCCGCGCCAGGTGACGATTTGACGTGTGAGCCCACGGTCAACTTCACGCGTCTTGCGAACTTGCGGCTGGTGCTGCCCCGGCGTCCGGGCCAATGGCGCAACGCGCTTGACGAAGCGGCGCGCAGCCTCGGGTTCAAGTTGGAAACTGTCACCGAGGCGGACTCATTGACCGTGCAGAAGGAGCTCGTTGCGCACACGAAAGGCCTCTACTCAGTGCTCGGCCCCTACTCGATGGCAGCCGAGTTGCAGAGCGGACGGCTTCAGGCCAGCCAACTCGTCAAGCCTGACCTGATCCGCCACACGACCCTGGCTTTGCCCAAGCAAGGCAAGCTCTCACCCGCATGTCGCATCGTCGCCGAAGTGGTTCAGCAGTTGACGCACTCGTGGGGAGACCGCCTCACCGAACCCGTACCCGAGGGCGACGCGTCGAAGTCGGCAGCGAAGGCCAGACGGTCGCCGAAGGAAAAGACTTCTGCGTGACCGCCTGGTCTCCCCATGCGGCCATTCGAAAGCGCCGATCGACCGAGCGCGCGTGGCCAACAGCGTGCACCCAACCCATCGGCAGGTGGCATCTCGGCCACCAATGGCAAGGAACAGGACCGCCGTTCTCTGCTACCTTGCCAGTCTACCGAGAACAATGGAGACCGGCATGCCCCTGCAAGCGCTGCGTTGGCTGAGCAGCCTCACCTTTTGCGCCACAGCCGCGCTGGCCCAAACGCCACCGCCGCCTGAGCCTTCCGCCTCCGCCGTGATGGACCTGCTGCGCCAGGCCGCGCCGCAGGTCGTGCCCTTCAGCGCTGAAGAGATCGACCGCGTGCAGGCCGGCAAGGGCCTGACGGATTGCTTCTGGGTCGGCACCGTGTCGCCGGCCACCTTCAACATCCTGAGTCCGGACCGGGCGGTGACCTACTGGATCTCGCAATTCAGCTTGCCCGAGGGTGCCAAACTGGTGCTCAAGGGTGAGTACCCGCGGGCGCGCTACATGTCGTTTGCTTCGTACAACCCGCTGGGCCAGCCGGTCGATGGCCTGGCGGACGATGGGATTGCGCCAGATGCGGGCAGCGTGAATCCCTTCCGCCCCGGCGCGCAGCGGCTGGCCATGCCGCGGCAGTTCACGGTGAACGTGCAGGCGCGCGCGGCGCTGCAGGCGGGGGTGCGGGTGGACGAGGCGACACGGCCGGCGAACACGATCTTCGTGCCGACGGGCGAGGCGACCTACCAGCTCTGGCTGCGGGTGTATGCGCCGGACGATGGGCTGGGGCCGCTGGGTGGCGCGAAGCTGCCGCGGCCGGTGATGACGCTGGCCGATGGCAGCCAGGTGGAGGGCGATGCGCTGTGCCGCGGCCAGGTGGTCAAGGACCAGGCCGTGCGGGACTTCCGTGCCAGCAAGGCTGGCAACCAGGCGATGTTCGCGGTGCCTGGGGCCAAGGCGCCCTACCACCCGGCCCAGCCGGTGCCGCGCTGGAATGGCTTCTACAACCCGCTGCTGACGATGGCCAGCGTGCTGATCAACACACCGTTCGAAGAGGCGCGCAACCGCATGGATGCGACGCGACGCAGCGGCTTCTACGGCACGCTGGACAACTACTACATGTCGGCCTACGTGGACGACCGCTACGGCGAGTTGCTGGTGGTGCAAGGCAAGGCGCCGCGTACGCCGTACACGCTGCAGGGCAATGCGGTGATGGACGCCAACGTGGACCTGCGCTACTGGTCCTTCTGCAAGGGACGCTCGATCCACGACGGCGCGGTGGACGCCTGCCTGATGGACGAACAGGTGCCTCTGGACGCGAACCAGCGCTACACGCTGGTGGTCTCCACGCCCGCCAACCGGCCAGCCAATGCGCGCGCCGAATGCGGCGTGGCCTGGCTGCCCTGGGGCGTGGGCGACGGCATGGACAACCCGCATGGCGGCTACATCATCCACCGCCACATGAAGCCCTCGCCCGGCTTCACGCAAAGCCTGTGGGCCACGCAGAAGCCGGGGGATGAGGCGGCCACGCTGGGTGAGTACTACCCGGTGCCGGCCTACCAGGCCAGGGCAGGGTTCGAAGCCCTGGGCTGCCCGGTGAAGAAGCCATGAGCAGTGAAGGAATCTGACGCATTCATCCCTTACGATGGCGGGATGTCGCTTCCCGCCGCCGTCAGCCCTTTGCACCTGGCCGTTCTCGACGACGAGCCCGACATCACCGCACTGCTCGCCAACTACCTGCAGGGCCGGGGCTACCGGGTCACGCAGCTGCACAGTGGCCGCGCGCTGATGGCGCTGATGAGCAGTGATGCGCCTTCGCTGGTGCTGCTGGACCTGGGATTGCCCGGCGAAGACGGTTTTTCCATTGCCCGCCAGCTGCGCGAGCACTGGCACTGTGGGCTGGTGATCGTCACCGGCCGCGGGGACGCGGTGGACAAGGTCGTGGGCCTGGAGGTCGGCGCGGACGACTACGTCACCAAACCTTTCGACCTGCGCGAACTTCTGGCGCGCGTCAAGGCCGTGCTGCGGCGCATTGCACCCGACGAAGCCGCTGCACCCGCCATGGCACCCGCTCCGGCCCCTGCTGCTGCAGCCGCCGGCCCGCAGCGCTTTGCCGGCTGGTCGCTGGACAGCTCGGCGCGCAGGCTGCTGGACGCACAAGGCCAGGAAACCGTGTTGACCACAGGCGAATTCGACCTGCTGAGCACCTTCCTGCAGCATGCCGGCCGGGTGCTCTCGCGCGACTTCCTGCTGGAGCAGACCCGCGGCCGCAGCGCCGCGCCGTTCGACCGCACGATCGACGTGCAGGTGGGGCGGCTGCGCAAGAAGCTGGAGGCCGATGCCGACGATCCGCAGATCATCAAGTCCGTGCGCGGCGCCGGCTACATCCTGGTGGCGCCGGTGACCAAGGGCTGAGACAGATGCGCAGCCCTGCCCCTCCGCCCGCCTCGGCGCCCAGCCTGCCGCTGGAGCTGGATGAGCGCGATGTGTTCCGCTCACTGTTCGCGGCCTACCCGGACGCGCTGATCGTGGCCGATGCCCGCGGCACCATCGTGCTGGCCAACCCGTCGGCCGCGGCCTTGCTGGGCTACATCCCCGAGCAGCTGGTGGGCCTGAATGTGGACGTGCTGGTGCCAGACGCGATCCGACCTCAGCACGCGGCTTACCGCGAGGGCTATGCCCGCCATCCACGCACCCGGCCGATGGGTACCCAGATGGACCTGGTGGCCAAGCGGCGCGATGGCAGCGAGGTGATGGTGGAGATCGCGCTGAGCCCGCTGCAAAGCCAGGGCCTGCCACTGGTGGTGGCGGCCATCCGCGACATTGGCAGCTACCCGCGCGTCAAGCAGGCCCTGCAGCGGGCCCGCTACAGCGAACACCTGGCGCAGCTCGGCCGCGCCGCGGTGGATGCCCGCGACCCGCAGGTGCTGCTGGACCAGGTGCCGGTGATCGCCGGCCAGGCGCTGCAGGTCGAGCTGGCCGCGGTCTACCTGCTCACGGCAGACCGGCTGAACTTCAGGCTGGTGAGCGGCTTTGGCGTGCTGGCGGAGGAAACCATCGGCTCGCAGCTGGCGAACCTGCCGGACAGCCCGCTGGCCTTCGTGCTGGCCCAGGGCGGGCCGGTGACGGTGGCCGACTACCGGTGCGAACAACGTTTCGTGGTGCCGCCTGCCTACCTGGCCGCCGGGCTGACCAGCGGGCTGGCCGTGCCCTTGTCCGACCGCGGGCGCACCATTGGCGCACTTGTCGTGCGCTCGCGCGAGGCGCAGCGCTTCGGTGAGGACGAGCAGCGCTTCCTCGAATCGCTGGCCAACCTGCTGACCACCAGCCTGCAGCGGGCCGAGTCCGAAGAAGCGCTGAACCATGCGCAAAGGCTGGAAAGCGTGGGCCAGTTGACCGGTGGCATTGCGCACGACTTCAACAACCTGCTGACGGTGATCCAGGGCA